>JAISFT010000237.1 GCA_031263435.1 Treponema sp.
GCGGAGGGACTGGGGAACGAGAAATTTGTGCAGTTTTTCTATTACCAGGGAAATATCCAGGGGTTTCCCCACATGATCATCCATGCCGGCATTCAGACATTTTTCAATGTCCTCCGCAAAAACATTGGCGGTCATGGCAATGATGGGAATCCTCCGGTGTTCCGGGGAATTCGGATACAGCGCAGATTCTCCTGCGCGGATCCGGCGGGTAGCCTCATAACCGTCCATTTCCGGCATGTGGACATCCATAAAGATAAGATCGTAGGCGTCGGGCTCCGCACTGAACATGTCGAGGGCCTGGACGCCGTTTTCCGCACAGCGGATGATCAGGTCCAGGGGCTCCAGCAGGGTAATGACGATTTCCCGGTTAATTTCAATGTCTTCGGCAACAAGGATCCGCCTGCCCGCCAGAACCCTGTCCGGCTCCCCGGGGACAAGTTCCGGTTTCCGCTCCTCCTGAATCCGGGAAGCGCCCAGATTCCGGTTGATGCAGTCCACGATGTACGAGGGGTACAGGGGCTTGGGGATAAAACCATCTACCCCCGCGGAGCGGGCGGCAGCTTCGATCCTGTTCCATTCGGTGCCGGAGATCATGATGATAACTTTCTTTGCCCCCACCTGCTCCCGGATCTTCCCGGTCAGCTCGATGCCGTCCATGCCGGGCATGGCCCAGTCGACAAAAAAGATATCGTAATTAGCGGTCTCCAGCAGACGCAGCGCCTGGTAGCCGTCTTCCGCCGCATCGCAGTTAAAACCTATACTTTTCGCTATGGCGGCAAAGTACTCCCGCAGCTCCGCCGAATCGTCCACCACCAGGGCCCGGATATTCTCCATTTGAGGGGGAAGGAAGTAGTTTTCCTCCGCCTGCCTGCCCCGTTCCGCGTTAATAGTAAATATAAATGAGGAACCCTTCCCCAGTTCGGAAACGACCCGGACGCTTCCGCCCATCATCTCCACAATCCGCTTGCTGATCGTAAGGCCCAGGCCCGTACCGCCGAATTTGCGGGAAATGCCCGAATCCGCCTGGACAAAGGGGCTGAAGAGTTTTGCCTGCTGATCTTTGGAGATGCCGATCCCCGTGTCGCTTACCTCGAATTGCAGGGTAACCATCCCGTCCTGGTCCCCGGTTTTGCGGACCCGCAGGGTAATGTCCCCCCCCTCGGGGGTAAATTTTACGGCATTGGAGAGCAGGTTGGTGATCACCTGGGCAAGCCGCTGTTCGTCGCCCACGATGTAAGGGGGGATATCCGGGTCCGCTTTGACAAAGAGATTCTGTTCCTTTTCACCTACCCGGAAATCAATGACGCCGGTAATTCTGATCAGCATCTTTTCCAGGCTGAATTCCGTGTAGGAAAGCTCAAACTTTTTCGCTTCAATCTTGGACATGTCGAGAATATCGTTGATCACCCCCAGCAGGTGGGCGGAGGTGTTTTCGATCCGCTCCAGACAGTAATCCTTTTTTTCGATCTCCGTCGAATTCCTGGCGATAGAGGTCATGCCGATAATGGCGTTCATCGGGGTGCGGATCTCGTGGCTCATCGTGGCAAGGAATTCACTCTTGGCGGAACTGGCCTCCTCGGCCTCCTCCTTGGCGCTGAGGACCTCTTCAATGTCGTGGAACAGCAGCAGGGCCCCCTCGGCATTCCCCTTCTCGTCCCGCATGGGGGTAAAGTGGAGAACATAACGCCGGGGCCGGCCGGACCCGGCCATGTCGAAGATCTCCTCCCGGGACACCGGTTTGTAATCCCGGACGGCCTCCCGGAAGACCTGCTCCAGCTTCTCCGCAAAACTGCCGTCCGTAAAGCGGTCGAAGATCTCCCGGTAATGCCGGCCGTTGATACGGCTGAAACTGTCGATCCCGGCCATGTTCAGGAATGCATCGGTACAGTAGGCAAAGGTACCGTTGGGGTTAAGCAGGATGATAAGGTCGGGACTGTTTTCCAGCAGCAGCTTCATGTAGGTTTCCCGCTTCCGCTGCTCCGCGGAGCGCAGGGCGGCCAGGTTGATCTCCGCCAGGGCCAGGGTTTTGTTCCGTTCGATGGTGTCCTGCAGCCGCTTCATCTTCCGGGAAAGGGTAGAATTTTCCCTTTCCAGAAGGCGCAGACGTTCCGGCAGGCCCGCGGGAATGGGCATTCCCGGTTCAAGCCGTGTAAAATCTATGTCCCGAACCCCAGAGCCCTGTTCCATCCTTTATCCTTAAGCCCTACAGAATACAGGCCACAAAGGTAAAGTTGTGTACCCGGTTGACCAGTTTACCATCGGCATTTTCGGTAGGACATATTTCACCCCCCGCGTAGCAGATCTGGTAAGGGGCCGCATCCCCCAAAAGGCTGATAATCTTCTTCATCTCGTCGGCGCCGTTCAAACCCAGCATCATGTTACGGGTAAGGCAGGGGTACATCAGAATCCCGTTGATATCCCGGTAGCCCAGAAACTGCGACACCGTGGCCTCTGCGGTGTCCATGATGTTTTCGTAGTCCAGAAGCCCGATGGACAGGGTGGAATTTACGGGAACCTCCCCCACACAGCGGCCGTGGCCCTCGGGAGTTATATTGTAGATCCCCATAGCCACCGGTTTGGAACCATCCCGGTAGTTGATGATGAAGGGAATGGTGGCCAGTACGTCGATCCCCCCGTCCCGGGTAAGCCCCAGGGTATCCAGGTAATCCAGCAGGGGCATGTGGTTCACCTTCTTCAGAATGACCCCTTCGGATTCGGTAATAAGGGCATGCTGCTGCTGCATGTCCCGCTCCGGGATAGAGGTTACAAAGAAGCGGGGATGGATGTTCCCCTCCATAAACACCAGGGCCAGGGATTTCCGGTAGCCCTTGCCGTTGAAGATCACCCTGCTCTCGTGAAATTTCAGAGTCTGATCGCAGGCAAAAGCCCCAAACACCGGCGTATCCCCGCTCAGGCGCTTGATTTCGTTAAAAAAAGCCGCGGCCCCCAGGGACCCTATGATGGGCAGATAGGTCAGAATAAAACCGGGGGACGCTCCCAGCGATTCCCCTGCCCGCTTAAAGCCCCCGCTTATCTCTTCTACCAGATTTTCTTCGGTAATTTCCCCGGTAACGGCACAGGAAAAGCGGACATCATCGGAGGTAAGGACCGAAATACTCAGATAATCGGAGCCGCAGTGCCCCCGGGCGGCATTCCCCAGCGTCGTAACCCCCACAATATCAAAGGGCAGGGCCTTTTCCAGAACTTCCAGGGCCCCCGCATCAATGAACTCGTAGTTACAAGCCACCAGACCGATAGAATTGGTACGCAGATTCCTGCCGATATCCAACTGTTCCAGAATTTCCGCCGCGGCCGCTTCCGGATCATCAATCTGGGCGCTTATGGCGCTTAGCATGTTCACCATTGAACTACCCTACCACAGGGATACTGCATTGAGCAATGTCCGGTTTGGGGATATACTGGACAGGCTATGAGTAAGATCAAGGGCGCCGCCATGTCCGGCAGGCTCCTGCTTGTCCTTGTGTTCTTCCTTGGAGTTCCGGGGGCCTATGGGCAAAGCATCGGCGGATCCGCTGCCCGCTCCGCCATGGACGATCTGGTGCTCAAGGTCGTCGTATTCGGACCCAGCGATGAAATATTCATCTGGTGGGGGCATGCGGCCCTTGTTGTTGAAAATACCCGCTGGAACTACTCCCGGATCTTCGACTGGGGCATCTTTTCGTATCCCAGCGATAATTTTTTGCAGGACTTTCTCAATAACCAGGTACAGTACAACAGCGCGGTAGAGTACCTGGACTTTCAGCCGTATATTGATGAAGACAGGGATATTACGGTCTATACCCTGGACCTGGAAGCGGACCAGAAGGAACGAATCCTGGCCTACGCGGAAAACAACGTCCTGCCGGAAAACCGTTACTACAACTACCACGAGTTCCGCGACAACTGTTCTACCCGGATCCGCGATATTATTGATTTGGGAACCGGGGGGCAGCTTAAGGAATGGGCTGCCCATAGCTCCGGCCGCTTTTCTATCCGGCAGCATATACGGCGTTTTACCTGGTTCAGACCTGTCTGGGACTGGTTTCTTGATTTTTTGATGGGCCGGGACCTGGACGCGGCAATTACGGTGTGGGACGAGATGTTTTTGCCGGTGGAAGTGGGCCGCCATATTGTTGATTTTTCGTACACGGATTCCACCGGCGCCAGCCGCCGGCTGGTACGTTCCGTGGAAATACTCAACTCCAGCAAAGAGCGGCCGCCGGTACTCTCCGCAGCTCCGCGGCGCTGGCCCGGGGATCTCCTGCTGGGCATGCTGCCCGCGGCCCTGGTACCGGGTTTCAGGGTTTTGCGAAAGAAAAAGCCCCTGGCCGGCAGGATTGTCTGGGGTGTCTTTCAGGGCATCGTGGGGCTGGCGCTTGGAATTTTAGGTTTTGTGTTGTTATACGCCCTGTACTTTATGAAGAACGATTATATACAGCAGAATATCAACCTGCTGTTTATCAACCCGCTGCTGCTGGCCGCAGCACCCTTGGGTTTGTTTGCCGCGGCCCGGCGCATGCAGTCCATAAAGCCGGAAAAATGCCTGAAAATACTCTGGGTCTGCGTGGCCGCCGCCGGTCTCCTGAGCCTGCTGCTGCGGGTCCTTCCCTTCTTTTCCCAGCAGAACCAGGCTACCCTGGCCCTTGTCCTGCCGGCGGCGGTCCTGTTAAGCCTTGGCGCGGAATTTCGCATGGAGCAGATCCCCGGCGACACGGCCGCGCACTAATAGGCTGATCACATAAACAACCGGATATGAACGATTGGGAAAAAGAAAATTCACCACGGAGGAACACGGAGTTTCACGGAGGTTTTGTTACTTATTCGGGTGTCCTCCGTGTAAACACCGTGGTTTTTCTTAGGTATGGTAATTGCGCTTACCAAAAGGCCGCATGGGGCGCAGTAAAGCAGCCCGTCAAGGGCTGTTCTGTCAGCCGATGTAACACACGCCCGGCGCACAATAAAAGCTACCGTACCCAATAAAGGGAGGCGGCCTGTGGGCCGCCGTATGCGTCGCGGAGTCCGGCGTGAATAGATTTCCCAGGTTTTTGCTTCGCAAAAACC
>JAISFT010000244.1 GCA_031263435.1 Treponema sp.
TAGGCGGTTTTACGGCTTACCGGCTTTGTGTTATGCTCCATGTTGGAAATTTTCTGTTTGGTTACGCCAAGCCGGGCCGCAAGAGCCTCCTGTGTCATTTTGTGCAGCTTCCGGTAAAAACGGAGGGTGTCTCCGGGCGTTTCTTTTTCCTGCATTGTTTTGTACCAGTCCATTTCCGTTACGGGCAAAGTTTCCTCATCCTCAAAAACAGACAGGGCGGGGCCGAAATCTTTCTTCAGAAGTTCAATATACTTACCGGGAATCTCCCCCCGCACGGTAAACTCAATAGGGGGCTTTTTCACGACTGCCAACATATTCAACCTCCACGGCATACGAACCGTTCTTATTGCGCCAGACGGCGACCCAGCTATAGGCAAGATGACAATGATACAGGTCTTTGCCCAGCTTGCTGTAGTTTTGGTATTCAGGGCGTACCGGGCCGGTTTCCTGAATATCATTCACCAGATGGAACAGCGTCCGTTTTGCGTTTTCGGGCATTTCCCGAAGCGTTTTTTCCAACTTTTTTGGCATACGGACAATGTATTCCATAAAAAAATGTAATATATTTTCTATTACTTATCAACAAGGGTGCCAGGCACTGAATCATTTTGCCTGGCCGCTGTTCCGCTGTCCTTCCCGGGCCCGGCTTTCCCTGCGGCGGGTTTCCCAGGCGGAGAAGCCCAGAAGCGCGGCAGTGGCAAGGAAGACCATCCGGTAGCTTATCATGGCCACCGCCGAACCGATCATGGGGCCCAGTGCGCCGCCGGCGGAGGAGACCGACGAATTGAAGCCGTAGACGCTGCCCTGGTGATCCTTGTCGGTGCTCACCGCGAGAATGGCGTTCAGTACAGGTGTCGCGCCGCCAAGGCAAAACGAGGACATGGCCCGGAACACGGTAAGCTGCACCATATTGGTGACGAAAGCCTGGGGAACCGTCAGGATCGCCCCGGCGGCAAGGCAGAAAAACAGGGTCTTCCAGTAGCCGAAATAGGCCGAGTAGCGGCCCGCCACTATGGACGCCACCGCGGTGGAAGCCGCCCCGACCCCCAGCACTATCCCGGTGGCGGAACCGATGTATCTGCTGCTCCCCGCTATTTCCCGCAGAAACAGGGGCAGCATGGGAGCGGCGGTGGTGTTGGCCGCCTGGATAATAAAGGTGGTAAGCATCAGGGTGATCAGGGTGGGGGATTTCAGGATGGGCCTTAGATCCGGAAAAAAATGGATATGCTCCCCCTTGGCCAGGTGATGCCGGGGCGCCTCGTCTTCCACCCATTTAAGGACGATAAGCCCCGCGCCGCCCAGGGTCAGGCCGGTACTGAGAAAGGCAATCCGGTGGCCCAGGAAATCGGAGATAAGCCCGCCCATAAGGGGGCCTATGGAGTTACCGATGGCCACCCCGGTCTGGAGCAGCCCCAGGGCCAGAGCGATCTTGGAGGCCGGAACGATACCCACCGTAAGTACCGTGGCCGCCGCTATGGTTCCGGTAAAGCAGCCCTGGATCGTTCTAAGGATAAGGAGTTGCAGGGGGTTCCGCACAAAGACCATCAGGGACACTACCACGGCCCCCCCGAACATGGCCCGGAGCAGCATCATCCGGCGGCTGTACACGTCCGCGAGACGCCCCCAGATAGGGGCGAAGAACGCCAGGGAAAGGGCGGAACAGGACTGGATCGCCCCTACCCACAT
Organism: Treponema sp.; assembly: GCA_031263435.1. The sequence goes on from JAISFT010000244.1 coordinate 1,687, forward strand.
CTTAAGGGTTTTGGGATCGTCAATTCCTATATCTTCCGCCAGGAAAAGAGGGATAACCGGCATGGAAATGGCAAAACCGGCTATGGCCATAGTCTCCGCTATCAGGATCGCGCTGTAGTTTGATTTCCAGAGTTTCATTGTATAAGGAGCTTTATCCTACCCCTTTTTTGATATTATGAATATACGGTATAATTATTCTATGAGTTTTTTAACAAAAAGCCGGTTTGAATATATAAATATAAACGGCGAAGACGACGGGGAAGAGGAGGAATCCGGGGAGGATTCCAAACAGTCCGGGGCCGATCCCCTCCTGTCCAGGATGCTTAAAACCCGGACTATCCTAATCTCCGGGGAGATCAAGAAGGATCTGGCCGAACGGACCATCCGGCAGCTTATCCTGCTTGAGGAGATGGGGGACGATCCTATCCGGATCTTCATCGACTCTCCCGGCGGAGACGCCGACGCGGGTTACGCTATTTTCGATATGATCCGCTTTGTAAAGCCCCCTGTCTGGACCATCGGCATGGGCCTGGTGGCCAGCGCGGCGGCGATTATCCAGCTTGCCAGCCCCAAGGAGCGGCGGGTGGGGCTTCCCAACAGCCACTACCTGATCCACCAGCCCCTTTCGGGCATCCGGGGGGTGGCCACGGACATCGAGATCCACGCCCGGGAACTGGAGAAGCTGAGGGGAAAGATCAACCGGCTTATCGCCGACGAGACCGGAGCCCCCTTCGCCCAGGTTGAAAAGGACACGGACCGGGACTTCTGGATGAACGCCGGGGAGGCGGCAGCCTACGGCCTTATCTCCCGGGTGATCACGGGGCGGGACGAGTTGTAGCGGAGTACCCCGGAGTTTTTGTTATTAATCCGACGCCCTAAAGCATCTATTCCGTATTGCGGCGTTTTTTGGGGCTCCCA
>JAISFT010000268.1 GCA_031263435.1 Treponema sp.
CCGTGCTTTACATAGTCCGGGGCCCCCGTTCCCTGTTCCCAGCCTCCGCTTGTCCGGAACCCGCCGGTCCTTGTTCTGATACTCTGCAATCTACCCGCCAATGTGGACATAACACGCTCCTTGTATTTTCATCCGGTTATACATCGTTACCGGTTTTCGTGAATAGGCCCGTGAATAGGCCCTTGACAGACTAAACCAAAGGACATATCCATATATACCAATCATCATGGAAGCTGTGCCCCATTATAGACGCATATACAATTTCCTCTTGACGGAAATATCCTCAGGCAGACTGAAAAACGGCGATCAGGTTCCTTCGGAAAAAAAACTGTGCGAAACCTTCGGAGTCAGCAGGATCACCGGCAAGCGGGCCCTGGAACTCCTGGCAGAACAGGGGTATATCGAGCGCTTTCCCGGAAAAGGTTCTTTTGTTTCGGATCCGGTCAGGACCCCAGGCAGCCGGAGCATGGACAGGACCCTGGCCCTCCTTATGCCTGACTATTCCGATGCCTTTGGAGTCAACCTTCTGAACGGCATTATAGACAGTTGTACCGGCCTGGGGTATCACCTGATCCTGAAACGAACCCGGGATCAGATTCGGGAAGAAGAAAATTCCGTGCGCGCCCTCTTCGAGGCCGGGACAGCGGGCTTCCTTATTGTTCCGATCCACGGGGAATTTTATAATCCCGAGATCCTCAAGCTTACCCTGTCCAACAAGCCCCTGGTCTTCATCGACCGGAAAATGCCGGGCCTTAAAGTTCCCTCCGTATCTACCGACAACCAGGGCGGCGCTATCCTGGGCGTAGAGTACCTTTTCCGCCTGGGGCACCGCAACATAGGCTTTTATTCCGGGCCGGTAAAGGATACATCCTCCATCGAGGAGCGGCGGGACGGGTTCCTCCAAGCCTTTGTGGATTTTGAGGTCAAATGCAAGGCGGACTATTTTTGCCATTCCCTGCACAGCCCCTGGACCTTTCCCTTTTACGACAAAGAACGGGTTAACGCGGACATACAGCAGGTAACCGAACACATCAAGCTCCACCCGGAACTAAGCGCCGCCTTCGTCGCCGAGTACCGCATGGCACTGATTGTAAAGCAGGCCGCCGGGATCCTGGGGCGCCGTGTGCCGGAGGATTTTTCTATCCTCTGTTTCGACTCCCCCTCTTCCAGCATCGAGATTCCCCCCTTTACCCATATATTACAGGATGAATACACCATCGGAAGCCGGGCGGTAGAACTGCTCCACGACCTTGTTTCCACCCAGGGGGCCCAGGTCTCCGGACCAATCGCCATTCAACCCAAACTGGTAGTAGGAGCCTCCACCGCATCCCTCTACTAAATGGTATATCATATTGTGCCCTAATTTATAAAAGCATCGGATTTTTAAAAAAATATGTTGACAAATCCCCGAAACGGCGGTATAAGAACTTTTGTTTTGTAGGGGTTTAATTTTTACCCCCCCCCCCCCCCCCCAGAAAATTGCGTTAAAACCAGTAATACTGGCGCCACAAATAATAGTAAAGCTTTTTTTCTCTTTCACATTATTTTATACCTCGACATTACACCTCATTTTATTTTCCCCCCGCCGGGGGGAAGTTCCCGAATTTTGGTCATCCCTTTTTGGTTATTATGGGCGTATGCCCGTAAAAGTATTATAGGAGGAAGAGAAACATGAAACGTATTCTCCTTATTGCCGGTGTATTGCTTGTGTTAAGCAGTACCGTAGTTTTCGCTGCTGGGCGAAGTCAGGCAGGTTCAGACACCCTTACCGTGTGGATCACCCACGGACCCCCCGATAACGGGATTCTTCAGAGCATTGTGGATGCTTATAACGCTACCAATCCTGCACTGAAGGCTGAAATGCACCAGGTACCGGGAAGCGAAACCGACTCCAGCTCCCTGATGACCGCCGTCCGCGGCGGCACCGGGCCCGATGTATATATGCTGGATCGCTTCGTCGTCCCCCAGCGGGCTGCCGATGGTATTCTTGAGGACATTACCGATGAACTCCTGAAGCTCGATCCGCAGATTAGGAATAAATATATTTCCTTTGCCTGGGACGAGGCGAACTTCAAGGGCCGGACCTATGCCCTTCCCTTCGATACCGACACCCGTATGCTGTACTACCGGAAAGACATTCTCAGGCAGGCCGGTGTGGATCTCAGCAGATTTGATCCCGCCAACGGCCCCCTTACCATTGCGGAAGTGGACGCCATTGCCAAAACCCTTGACGTAAGGGATGCCAACGGTAACTATACCCGCCTTGGATGGAACCCTGTGGATGACGCCCTTGGTCAGGTTGGTCCCTATACCTGGGGATTCATCTACGGCGCCACCTTTGCCAATGCTTCATCCCTGACAATTCAGGCAACGGATCCCAAATTGGTTCAGACCTATCAATGGGCCAAAGAATGGGCCGCAGGCCGCGGACCCCAGCAGCTTGGTACCTTTACTTCCACCTACTCCCCGCCGAACAGCCCTCCCCAGAATCAGCCCTTCATTACCGGGAATCTGGCGATGCTCATAACCGGCGACTGGCAGATCAACACCATGAATACCTATGCCAAGGATGTTGAGTACGGTATTACCTGGCTTCCTGTGGCCAATGCCGGCGATCAACCCGCCACCTGGGCGGGCGGCTGGTCATGGGTGGTCCCCAAGGGTACCAGGCACAAGGCGGAAGCCGCGGCGTTCCTGGCCTTTGCCGCGGGCGAACCCGGCCAGACCATCTACACCCGGGACTCTCTGCACCTTCCCACCAGTATTCCTGTTTCCCAGAACGACAGCCTCTTCGATGCCGATCACAGGATTTTCCAGGAATCACTGCCGGTAGCCCACAGCCGTCCGGTGCTCCCCATCGGCGCTTATTTCTGGGATTCCCTCTATACGGCCTGGAAAGCGGCGTGGTTTGATCAGAGCGATGTCCGGACTGCCCTCCAGCAGGTCCAGGATCAGTCCCAGGCGCAGCTCAACAGATTTAAATAACCAAGGTTTATCAAGCGGTTCCGCGGTGTCGCGGAACCGCTTTTTGCAGACCCAGGGGGTAAGTAATGACACGCTTGGTCAAGCGGAATGTCCGTAATGGTTTGCTGTTTATTTCGCCGTGGATTATAGGTTTTTTTGTTCTTCAGGTTTATCCTATTTTTTATTCGATGTATTTGGGCCTTACCGAATATTCGGGTTTTGGCCCCGCCTCTTTTAACGGATTAAAAAACTTTTTTGAACTGGCTACCGATCCGTTTTTCGCGGTTTCCATAAAGAATACCCTGATTTATACCTTTTGGGCGGTGCCCGTAGGAATCGTCGTTGCCATTGTCCTTGCCATTGCCATGAACCAGAAGGTCAAGGAAGTGGCGGTATACCGGGCCATTCTCTACCTGCCCTCCATACTTCCCGCCTTTGCCCTTGTTTTTGTGTGGATTCTGTTTACCAATCCCCAGTTTGGCATGTTTAATCTGGTTTTGAATAAACTGGGCTTTCCCTTTATCGACTGGATCGGGGACGCCCGCTTTACCAAACCTTC
>JAISFT010000044.1 GCA_031263435.1 Treponema sp.
CCCAAGGCCAACAACCGGCAAGGATGCCGAACCAAAACGCTCAAGCGTTTTGGTTTCCGGAGTTTGGGGCTTTGCCCCAAACTCCCAAGGCCAAATGGCTTCGCCAGTTGGCCTAACCACAACCGCAAAGCGGTTTTGGTTCGCGCAAGGGATTGGAGGGGCGCTCAAGACCCGAAGGGTCTTGAGCGTTCGCGGCGCCGTCCGGCGCCGCGAATGGAGCGAAGCGGAACCCCGGAAAGCCCGGTCCGGCCGCAGGCCGGATGCGCCCAAAAAAGGAGAACAAGAATTCCTATGCGTTTATCCTGGCTCCGTTTCGAGGGGGTATCGACGGGGCGGCTAATCGGCGCGGCGGGTGCGGAGCAGCATTACGTCCCCCCAGCCGAATCGTTTTGCCGCCCGGTCCGCCAGGGTCTTGACCGGCCGGGGGGCGGCGCCGGCCGCGAGGCCCCCCCAGGTACGGACCCGCTGGATTTCAAAGCCCTGCTGCCGCAGGAGCCGGGACAGGGTGCTTACCGAAAACAGGTACAGGTGGTCGAAGATTGCCGATCTCCAGCGGCCCCGGAACAGCCGGGCCTGGAAGCCCACGATATTCGGCGTGGTTACCAGGAAATAGCCCCCCCGGCCTAGTACCCGGTAGACTTCCGCAGCGAATCCGGCGGGGTCGTTCAGGTGTTCAATCAAATGGGAGGCGAGGATCAGGTTGAAGGATTCCGCGGGGAATCCGCAGGCCTCCAGGGGAAGGGTCCGCACGTCCAGGGACCGTTCCCGCCGGGCGTATTCGGCGGAGGGGGAAATTTCCACCCCCGTGCAGTCCCAGCCCCGGTCCCGGAATTTTTCCAGGAGGGCGCCGGTGGCGCAGCCCAGGTCCAGAACCCGGGGCCTCCCGGTCCGGCCGCGCAGGTCCGCCTCGATCTCCGGAAACCCCGCGTCCAGCAGAGCCAGTTCCTGGAGCCGGAGAAAGGGAGCCTCGTTACCGAGTTCGTAGGAAAGGTACTCTTCCCCGTGCCCCCTTTGGTAGCGATCTTCCACTGCGGATTTTTCCGGCTGAGGGTTCATCTGGACCAGGCCGCAGTCCGTACAGCGGACATAGGAAAAACCTTCGCAGGACAGCCGCGGCCTGAACCGCGTTCCTCCGCAGAGGGCACAGGGAATAATTTTCCGGTTCTCCGCCTGTACCGGGGTGGACCAGGTTTTTATTGCCCGGTTCCCTGCGGTGCGCCGCGGCGGCGCCTGCGGCGGCACCTATTCTACCTCCAGACGCCTTATGGAGCTGCTTTCGTTTCCCCGTACATCCCGGGCGATCAGTTCAAGGGTCGTCTGCCCCCGGGTAAACCATGCCTCCCCCAGATCGAAGGCGGGGTAGGGGGCGTACACTGCGGAAACCGGAGCCGGGATGTTGCGGCTCAACAGCAGCGTACCGTCCCGGGCGGAATAGGTTTCAAAGTTGAGGGACCCCACCTCGACGCCGTTGAGGGAGGCCACAAGCCGGTGGGGGGCAAGGCGGATGGGGGAGGATCGGGAAAGGGTATCCACCGCGGTAACAACAATCGAGTAGAGTCCCTGGCTGATCCTCGTCTGTCCGGGGGGGAAGATCCGCCCGTCGGGGCTGCGCAGTTGGATCAGCAGAATCTGCGGAGGGCTGTCGTCGTACAGGGGGGCGATGATCAGGGAAGGATTTACCCAACGGCGTTCCCGGCGGTCAAAGAGGGCAAAATAGAAGCCCCTCTGGTTCGTCCAGCCGGAACTGCCGCTTGAGGCAATGGCTTCCCCCCGCAGGGCCTGTACCGGCGGTTCCCGGGAGGGATCTGCCCCCGCTATCCGGCCGGATGAATCACGGGTATCTTCAAACCGGCTGTAGATACCCAGGATTCCGTCACCGTGATCCAGAGCGGCCCAGGAACCCAGGGGGGAGGGGAGCCGGGAGGCAGGTTCCTCCTGGCCCCGGTAAAAGACCAATTCCCCCGTGTCCGCCGCCAGTACCGGACTGTCCGCCTGAAACACCGTTCCCAGGACCGGCCGGCCCTGTTCATTCTGGCCGAAGTTGGCCCTTACCTGGCCGTCCGCACTGGGCCAATCCATGGCCCGGAGGGAGAGGCAAACCGCCATGCCCAAAAAAACAAGGGCCCCTGTTTTATTCATGTATCCTCCCTACTGTTTTCCCAATCTACTGTTTTCCCAATTCAAAGGCCGCCAGGGCGTTTCCGCCCCCCAGGTAAAGCCGCTGACCGGCGCGGCGCAGAAACGCATGATCGCTGCGGAACGGGGCCCGCAGGATGACGGTTCCGGGCAGTTTGATACCCACCAGTTCCTTTTGCCGTCCCGGCTGCGCGGCGATTGCAAAAAAAATCCCCCCGCTGCCTTCGGTGTCCAGCGCAAGAACCGTGCCTTCCAGGGGGATGGTCCGGGTCCCCCGGTTCCGGAGATCGTAGATGCCGATGCCTCCCTGGCGTTCAAAAACTATCCGGTTATCGTTGTCAATAAAGGAAATATACACCGGCCGCCTAAAACCATCGTCCAGGAATTCATGGTAGACGACTCTGAATTCCCCCCGCCCGGGATCGCCGTAACGTTCCAGCAGCATGAACCGCTGGTCGTCGATGCCGGAGATAATCCCCAGCCGGCTGCCGTCCCGGGAGATGGCGCAGCCCAGGATCACCGGTATTCGGGAACCGCCGGGGGAAAAGTAGAAAAACTGTTTTCCCTCCGGGTTTAGAATCTCCACCGTCCCGTCCAGGGACCCGGTAAGGATAAAGCCGGCGGCCCCGTCACTACAGGTCAGGGGCGCGGCAAAGTCGTAGGACCACAGGGGTTCCCCCCCCTCGTCCAGCGCGATAAGGGTGTTCATCTCCCGGCCGATTAAGAAGAGCCGGCCGTCCAGGTACAGCGGATAACCCTGTGCGGCGCCGCTTTCGCCAATGGTAAAGAGCGGATTCCCCGTGTTGTCCAGAATCGGTATCTGTTCCGGCACATTATCGTATTCCGCCCAGTAGGGAACGGAAAGGAACAGTTTCCGGTCTTTGATGCGGTTGACCAGCAGGGCCCCCCGATCATCCACGTAGCCGAAACGATTTCCCAACTGGAACGGCGCCGCCGAAAGGGCTCCCCCGTCCGGGTAAGCCCCCCCGGCTCCGGCAGATTCCGCCCCCGCAAGGGGTATGGAATAACCGGATTCCAGGGAGCTAAGCCACTGGGGAACCATGACGGTTTCCTGCGGAATGGGACGGGCCGCCACGAACATATACACCACAAACAGGAACAGAGTCCCCACAAACCAGTATTTCCGCCCCTGTTTCGCCAATATTTCCCCCGTTTCCGCTTCTCCAAGCTGTTATCTTCTCCAAGCTGTTATTTCGAAGCGGATGAGTATAGTATACGTGCTTATGAACATTGATGACAAGCAAATGGATCGCCTCTTTGACCTGGCCTGCCGGGCTGCGGAGGCGGCCTATGCCCCCTATTCCCGGTTCCGGGTGGGGGCGGCCCTGCTGGGGGATGACGGCCGTATCTTTACCGGCTGTAATGTGGAAAACCGTTCCTTTGGCCTTACGATCTGCGCCGAGCGGAATGCCGTGTTCCAGGCCGTTGCCCAGGGCTGCCGCTCTTTCGCGGCCCTGGCCATTGCTGCCCCGGACAGCAAAGATCCGGTGGGACCCTGCGGGGCCTGCCGCCAGGTTCTGAGTGAGTTCATGGCCCCCGGGGCCCCGGTGCGTTTTGGACTCAGGGGGGCCCCTCCGGTGGACACCACCCTGGGAGCCCTTCTGCCCTTCGATTCGCTCCACGATCTGGCAAAATAACTATTCTTCATTAGAAAACCTTACGGTCTATTGACATTTGCTTACATTTTGTGCATAACGGTGGGTACCATGTTAAGCGATGATATCCTGACCCTTGAGGAAGTCGCCAATTATCTGCGGGTTTCGGCACGTACTGTCTATGAATGGGCCCAGAAGGGGGAGATTCCGGCAGGCAAGATCGGTATGGTTTGGCGTTTCAAGAAACCGGAAATTGAACAATGGGTAAATGAACGGCTTACGGACAAGCGCCTTTCCCCCCTGGTCTCCACCGTGCCGGTGCCCCACATTCTTTCTCCGGACCGGATTGTCTTTCTTAACTGTTCTTCCAAACGGGACGTACTGGCAACACTCTGCGAAAATTTATCCGCCTCCCCCCAGATAAAGAACCGCCAGGAACTGCTTACGGAAATTTTGAAACGGGATGAACTGATGAGCACTGCCATCGGCCGGGGGATCGCCATCCCCCATGTGCGGCTTTCCTCGGTAACCGATCTGGTGGTTTCCGTGGGGGTAAGCAGGACGGATATTGTTGATTTTCAAACGCTGGATGACGAACCGGTACGGCTGATCATCATGATCGCCGCCGCCTACAGCCAACATGCCTATTACCTTCAGACCCTTTCGTTTTTCAGCTCCCGGCTTAAGAATCCCCAACTGCGCAGCGCCATCATGGATGCCCGGGAGGCCCCGGAGGTGTACCGCCTCTTGACCGGCATCTCCGGGGCAGAGACCCCGGTGGACGCATGATTCAAAACCCCCCGCTGCAGGGAGCGACAGGTGAAGGGCAGCAGAGTTGCGGGTCAAGTCTAGTATTAAGCATTGTTCAAACTGTGGGTTTATATTTTTAGGGCGCATCCCCTGTCCTGCGGGGAGTCCAAAGGACCCCGCAGGACGGGGATGCGCCCAGATCCAATTGGAGATGCTGTATAATCACTGCGCGGTTTTACATTTTAACATTATTGCGGAAATTGACCGAAAAATTCCGGTCGGAAATTTCCTTGACACTCCCGTTCTGGCCCCGGTATTTGCCGGGAC
>JAISFT010000080.1 GCA_031263435.1 Treponema sp.
TCGTCCAGGCCCTCCAACTCGAACTTGAACCCTACCTCGACTCCCTCCAGTTCCTTTCCGAAGTCCAGCTTACTTCCGAACCCCTCCGCATCGATGTGGTCATCATCAAAAAATCCCCCTCCCTCCCCATCAAGAAAAATATTGCCCGCCTGCTCAGGGAAGTCAACATTTTCGAATACAAAAGCCCCCAGGACCGTATCTCCATCCACGATTTCCACAAAACCCTCGCCTACGCCTTCCTCTATGCCTCCCTCCACAGGGTCGATATAAGCGGCATGACGGTCAGCATTATCGGGAGCCGTCATCCCCGGAAGCTGTTCAAAGAGCTGAGGGAGAAGGGCTACGGCGTGGAAGAACAAGAGCGGGGGATCTACGAGGTGGAGGGGTATCCCCTGGCGGTCCAAATAATAGAGAGCGGGCGGCTGGGTATGGGGAATCTGTGGCTGACCGGACTGAGGCCGGGCTTGAAAAGGGAAACTATCGGGGAGATACTGAAGGAAACTGAGAGGCGGGACCAGGAGAACCTGGGAGCGTATCTGCACGCAGTGCTGGGGTCCAACCTACTGGCTGCGAAGGAGGTATTGAAGATGGGGAAGAAAAAGCTGACTCTTGAAGATGTACTGGAAGAATGTGGATATGCGGTCGAATGGGAACAGCGGGGCGAGGTCCGCGGTGAGGCCCAGGGCGAAAAAAACGCCTGGGGAAAAGCCATCAGCCTGTTGAAACAGGGCTACACGGTGGAGCAGCTTGAGCAGATGGATCCCGTTAATGCTCCAGCGCCGGTAAATTCCTGAACCCAACGACCGGCCTAATCCCCGGCTGGCAGCCCGCCGCACTATCTAGGGGGCGGCCTGTGCGGTTTCCCTGTGGAGGGCGGAGGGAAGGGGAATATCGTCGTAGCGGCCGGAGTTGTTCCAGTAGGTAAGGCCTCCCCGGCCTGCATCACGGACCCCTTCTACCTCGCGGCGTACATAATCCGGGTTGTAGTACTGGCGGTCGTACGAAACGTTCAGGTAAAAGGCCTGCACATAGGGCCGTACAACGATTTTGCCCCGGCCGATGCGGGAGGTACGCCGGGACCCCAGGTTGTAGATCCGGTAGGGCCTTAACTCCGCGGGCTCCTGGGCCAGAAAGTACTGCTCAAAGTGGCTGGGGTAGAACATGGGGCAGATTACATCGACATAACGGGAAAGGAGTTCCACCTCCTGGCCGGTGCGGGCGCCGGTGCGGTACCAGCCGTTGGCGCCGTAAATATCTATGGAAATGGGGGCATCCAGCCGGGAGCGGATATGCTGCAGGAATGATACGATGGCGGATTCCATGTCCATACCCGGATCCTGCCAGCGGTACCGGGCATCTCCCAGATTGGCTCCATCGGTGGGGAAACGGATATAGTCGAATTGAATTTCATCAAAGCCCCGCTGGTGGAGTTCAACGGCAATGTCGGCGATGTAGTCCCACACTTCCTCCGCGTAGGGGTCTACCCAGCGTTCATCGTAATAGGTGCGGAGGATTTCATAATCCGCCTCGGCCGCGGGGAGAATTTCAATTTCCGCCGGACCCTTTCTTTCTTCTTCCTGGGCCTCCGGCGTAGTTTTTGTGCGGCGTCTGTCGTAGTAGCCTGCCCAGGCCTTTTCCGTTTGGGAATCCCAGACTGCGTACTTTCCCCCGCCCCGGGCCGCCAATACCGGGTCCTTAAACACCACGATCCGGGCGGCGGTGTAGATACCCAGCTCCTTCAGCTGCGCCAGAAATGCGTCGATGTCCAGAGGACGGAACACCCGGCCCTGGGCGGCAATCTGCGGGTTCCGGGGGGTAAAGCGCAGGCGGCCATAGTCGTCTTTCATGTCAATGACCACCATGTTCAGGTCCCGTTCGGCAATAAGATCCAGATAGGGTGTAAGGGTCCTGCTTTCCATTGCATGGTTCACCGGAAGGTACAGCCCTTCCCTGTCTTGGGCATAGGCGGTTTCCGGCCTTTTGGGCTGCTCGTCAAAGAGCAGCCACAATTCACTCAGGTTAAGGGGCCCCTCCGGCAGGGGCAGGCAGGTATCGTCCGGGCCCGGTGGACGGATAAGCATACACAGGGGATCCAGTTCCAGATTTACCGGAATGGTCCGCACAATATCCAGAATATCCTCCCGGCTCCGCCAGACCGGCCCGGTCCCATCGGGGGGCTCCAGTTCCAGTTCCCCAATTATACCGTCCCCCACAAACCGGATCCCCGTTACGCCGGCCGGGGCGGCAGACGGGGCGATTGGGGAACCGCCGTTCATGGGGCCCAGGGAATCGATGGTTCCAAAAGTTTCGGCCGGATCGGACCACAGGACCCGGAAGTTCTTTTGATCCCAATCCAGGGTGTAGATCCGGCGGCGAAAGGTCTGGGAAACGTAGATCCGGGCCGGGGTATCCGCCGCGGCCTGAACCACCATAATGTCGGCGATCTCATCGGCATTATTCGTCGTTTCCATTGTTTCGATGCCGGTATTCAGCTCGGTCCATGCCGCGCCCCTGACATCGGGCTGCAGATAGTGAATCCCGTAGGTACTATGGGAAAGAAAAACCGTCAGATCCGGCAGAAAGGCCGCGGCCACCGCCTTGATGCCGTTGGTCCGGTAGGGGGGCATGCCCAAGCTGGTCCAGTTTAGCCCGGAGTCCCGGGATAAAAAGACCGCATCCTTGGTGGTGCATACCATGATCGCCGGATTGCCCGGATGGACCTCCAGGTCCTTGATCTCCTGTACCGCCGGAACAAAGGACTTTACCCCCCCGGCAAAAACTTTAATCGTCTTTACCGGCAGCCCCCGGTTTCGATTCTCCCAGTTCAGCAGATCCCGGGACCAGAAGATCCCATCGCCGGAAAGGAGAAGCCAGGAATCCCCCGCCGCCATAATCTTCCGCACCTCGCCGCCCTGCCACAGCAGCCGCAGATCCCCCCCCATGCCGAGGCCGTAGAGCCCCTCCTCCGTACCGATAAGCACGGGGAATCCGTCCCCGCCCGCAGCCCCGTCCATCCCCTGGGCCTGAAGGGGAAAAGCCATACATAAACCCCAAAAAAGGGGCAAAAGCAGGGAGCCGAAAAGAAAACCGGGGATCCGTAACAGGTTCATAATTATTTTTAGTACAAACAGAGGCCCTTGTAAACCGGACAAGATGAACGCAGAGGATTTTATTTATCCAAATTTGGTAACTGGCTCCCTTGCGCTACCCATCTTCTCCCGCACCAAATCGCCGATGATCTGCGTGGTGGTCTGGTGGGTCACGTCCTGTCTGGCGCGGAGCCAAGCGGCAGTGAGGTTGTCTACTTCCACCA
>JAISFT010000140.1 GCA_031263435.1 Treponema sp.
CGGCTATGCCGACGGCTGCGCCGGATACGCCGGCCACGCCGGAACCGGGGCGGTTGGACGGGATATGCGCCCAGGCGGGGGTGGAACAGGACGGCGAAGCCTTCCCCCAGGGCTACGACACCATGCTCTCCCGGGAGTTCGACGGGGTAGACCTTTCGGGCGGCCAGTGGCAGCGGGTGGCCATAGCGCGGGGCTTTTACCGGGACCACCGGATCATCGTACTGGACGAACCCACCGCGGCCATAGACCCCATCGAGGAAACGCGGATCTACCGGCGTTTCGCGGAAATCTCCCGGGGGAAGACGGCGATCATCGTAACCCACCGGCTGGGGTCGGTAAAGCTGGCGGACCGGATAGCGGTGATGAAGGGGGGAAGCATCTGCGAGACCGGCCGCCACGAGGAGCTCCTCGCCGCCGGGGGCGAATACGCCCGGCTCTACGCCTCCCAGGAGCAGTGGTACCGGTAAAGGCCGACGCCCTGATATGGTGTCTGACAGATATTGAAAAATCCACCGGAGACCTCCTACAATCAGGCAGGGGGGAGCCATGAACGTCAACCGGAATTACAAAGACAGCGTGTTTACCTTTCTTTTTAACGACCCTGCTGTTCTGCGGGAACTCTACGGGGCCATAGCCGGTGTTGAACTGGCATCCGATATACCGGTAACGATTAACACGCTGGAAGGAGTGTTGTACCGGAATTTACTGAACGATATATCCTTTTTGCTGGGGGACAAGCAGGTGATTCTTGTGGAACACCAGAGTACGATAAACCCAAATTTACCGGTAAGGATTTTGATGTACATTGGCTGGATATACGCAAAGATGATGGTGGGCAGGAATGTATATGGGCGGAAGAAGCTGAAGGTACCGGTACCTGAGTTTATTGTGTTATACAATGGGAAGGAGAAGTATCCGGACCAGGAAGTAATGCGGCTGACGGATTTATACGAGGGAGGAGTATTGGGGGAAAAGGGAAGCTGGGGGCTGGAGGTAGAGGTAAAGGTATATAATATCAATGAAGGGCACAACGAGGGGATAGTCAGGCGGTGTGAGCGACTGAGGGGATACAGTATATTCATAGGGAAGGAACGGGAGTTTGAGGCTGGGGGTCTGGGGAGGGAGGACGCGATAGGAGAGGCGGTGAAGTGGTGTATAGGGGAAGGGGTACTGAGAGGATTTTTAGAAGAACATGGGTCGGAGGTGATGAATATGTTAATGGCGGAGTGGAAGCTTGAGGATGCGCTGGTGGTGGAGCGGGAAGAGGGCCGGGAAGAGGGCCGGGAGGAAGGCCTGGGAATGGCTGCCAGGAATCTGTTTACCCGCGGGATGAAGGCGGACTGGATAGCGGGGGCCCTTAATTTGCCCCTGGATACGGTGCGGCAGTATTTGGAACAGGGTGTATAATCAAAAAAACGAGGGTAACGCAAAGGTGCCTGGCACCAAAGCCGGCATGGATGCCGAACCAAAACGCTTGAGCGTTTTGGTTTTCGGAGTTTGGGGCAAAGCCCCAAACTCCCAAGGCCAAATGGCTTCGCCATTTGGCCCGCGCAAGGGATAGAAGCGGAAATACTTTTTTACCGCAGGTAAAAAAGATTGGAGCGGATAGCCCGGTCCGGCTGCGTAAGCAGCCGGATGCGCCCTTAATATTAAAATATACGGTTTTAATCCCGGTTATATACCGGCAGTTTTTAAAAATTATCCTGGTACGGAAGCTGGTTGTATCTCTTAAAATATACTATTCTGAAATGTAATTATCCGAATGCTAGGAGGAATCTATGACGTATCTTGTTTGTAATGCCCACATCGATCCGGTATGGCTCTGGCGCTGGGACGAAGGCGCGGGGGTGGCCCTGTCGACTTTCAGGACTGCCGCCGATCTTCTTGACGAGTATCCCGATTTTATTTTCTGCCATAACGAGGCCCTGCTCTACCAGTGGGTGGAAGAATACGACCCCGCTCTTTTTTCCCGCATCAAGGCCTTTGTGGCCGCGGGGAGGTGGGAAATTATCGGCGGATGGTTTCTGCAGCCCGATGCAAATATACCAAAAGGCGAATCCCTGGTGCGGCAGGTTCTTACGGGCCGCCGTTATTTCAGGAGCCGCTTCGGCAGGGACCCGGAAACGGCCAACAACTTCGATTCCTTTGGACACGCCAGGGGGCTGGTGCAGATCCTTGCACAGTGCGGTTACAAAAACTACATCATCTGCCGTCCCGGCAAGGTCAAGTACGATTTTGATTCCCCCGATTTTATCTGGAAAGGCTATGATGGTTCGGAGGTCATTGTCCACCGCTCGGACGAAAACTACAACTCCGTTCTGGGCAAGGTAAAGACGGAAATTGCCGACTGGCGCAAGGAACATCCCGGCGACACCCTTTTTCTGTGGGGCGTAGGCGATCACGGCGGCGGCCCTTCCCGGAAAGACCTTGACGGCATTGCTGCGTTAATAAAAGAAGGCGGGGATATAAAACATTCAATACCCAAAGATTACTTTGAGGGGCTGGACACCGCCGTTCTGCCGGTGGTGGAGCGGGGCCTGAACCGTATCATGGAGGGCTGCTATACCTCCCATATCCGGGTAAAGCAGCAGCACCGCCGTCTGGAAAACGATCTGGTCATGGCGGAGATTATGGGGAGTCAGGCTGCGCTCTGCGGTCTGGCGCCCTATGAAAAGGACCGGCTGGACGAGGCCTGGCGGGATCTGCTTTTTGCCGAGTTCCACGATTCCCTTCCGGGTTCAGCCATTCAACCCGTGGAGGAGGATACGCTGAGGACGCTGGACCACGGTCTGGACATTACCAACCGCCTGAAGGCCCGGTATTTCTTTGCCCTGGGCGCGGGGGAAGAAAGGGTAAAACCCGGGACTACTCCGCTTCTGGTGTACAACCCCCACCCCTTTGCCGTTAAGGGGCCTGTGGAGTGTTCTTTTCTCCTCCCCGCCCAGCTTTGGGAACAGCAGTTCAGCAATCCTGTGGTCTATGACCGGGGAAAGCGGCTTCCCAGCCAGGCTGTCAAGGAGGAGGGGAATTTTACGATGGACTGGTGCAAGCGGGTGGTCTTTGACGCGGAGCTTCCCCCCTCGTCCATGGCCCGCTTCGATGTGGAATTCGAAGTGCTTCCCCGGCGCCCCCTGCCGGTGCAGGCTCCGCAGAAAGAGGATATTGTTATCACCGCGGCAAA
>JAISFT010000182.1 GCA_031263435.1 Treponema sp.
GATTGCCGGCGCAGCCGGGCTGGCAGGATGCCGGCGTGAATAGATTTCCCAGGTTTTTGCTTCGCAAAAACCTGAAGGCGAAAATCGCCACGGAGGGCGATTTTCGCCCGCGCAAGGGATAGAAGCGGAAATACCGCAGACCCCCCGGCCCCAAACCTGACCTATCCCGTATGTGTGCCGCTGGGCCAGGGCAAGGCCCGAAAAAAATGCTTGTAGAGTCTGTCTCCGCTATCTTCGATACGCTACGACAGGGAATTCCAAAAAATTTTTCCGGGCCTTGCGCTGGCCCAGCGGCACACGCATGAGCAGGTCAGTCTTTATGGTGGGGGGATGCTTTTAAGAGGTAGGAAGTCAGGTTTGGGCCGGGGGTCGAGGAATTGAAGCGGATAGCCCGGTCCCCGAAGCGTGGCAGCCGCAGGCTACGCTTCGGCTGCCTTAGCGGAGGGGATGCGCCCAAAATATGTGTAAAATTGTCGTTTTATACATCAACTTTATATATAAAGATGACTTATGGCATTGCAACTTTTGTTTTTATGGTATACTATTGCCCTATGACCCTCATAGAAGCTTTGATCCAGGAATGGCAGGCAAGGGAGCTCCCGAAATTTACCCCCCGGGATCTTGATATTTCGCTGGAAGGAAACCTGGCCGCGGCGGTTATCGGGATGCGGCGGAGCGGGAAGACTTGGCGGCTCTTTCAGGAAATTTCAGCTTTAACAGCCCGGGGGGTTAAGCCCGGCCATATTTTGTATTTCAATTTTGATGATGAACGGCTCAGGTCCTATGAGGGCACAGGGCGGGAACTTTTGAATGAGCTTATGGAAACGTTCTTCCGGCTTAATCCCGAAGCCAGAAGGGGCCTGTCTTATTTTTTCTTTGACGAAATTCAGGAGATCCGGGATTGGGCGGCTTTTGCCCGGCGGATTATTGATACGGAAAAGGTGAAACTCTTCCTCTCGGGCTCTTCGGCAAAGCTGCTGTCTTCCGAAATCGCCACCGAATTCCGGGGGCGTTCCTTTCCCTTTGAACTGCTGCCCTTCAGTTTCCGGGAATACCTTCGCCACAGGGGAATGTCCGAGACCCCGTCTCTCCGGGAGCGGTCGGAATACGAGCATGCTTTTTCCGGATATTTATCCTGCGGTGGTTTTCCGGAAGTCCTCATCCAGGGTGATCCTTTTATCCGTACCGGGCTTTTACAGAATTACCTTGACATGGTGGTGCTGAGGGACGTGCTGGAACGGTACGGCAGTACCAACTCCCGGGGGATCAGGGAACTTGCCCATTCCCTTGTCGCCAATAACGGGAACCTCGTCTCAATAAAACGTCTTAGAGATCAGTTGGCTGCCCGGAACATTCCTATGAGCAGGGAAACTGTTGGCCAAATCTGTACCCACCTGGAGGACGCTTGTCTGGTGTTCTTTGTCCCTCTTTTCTCCTATGGGTTCCAGAAAGTGCGGGTTAATCCCCAGAAGGTGTATGCCGTTGATCCGGGTTTGTCCCTGAGTTTGTCCGCAGCGCCCAGCCTTAATCCGGGACAACGGTTTGAGCAGGCGGTCTATCTGGAATTACGGCGGCGGTATCCTCTGCTGCGGACAGGGGGCATTTCGTATTACCTTACCGGAAAACGGCGGGAAGTGGATTTTGCCCTTGGGGATACTGCCCAAAAAATACCCCGGGCTTTGATACAAGTTTGCCTGAGCCTGAAAGACAGGGAAACCCGGGAACGGGAAACAGGCGCTCTTAACGCGGCTATGGAGGAACTGGGAATAAAAGAAGCTCAGATTATCACCCTTTACGAAAGGGAACTGATAAAAACCGCATCAGGTTCTATTGATGTTCTCCCTGCATGGGAATGGTTTCTTTCGTGATATCTTCGAGGACCAAAACCAGCGGAACCGTTTTACTCAATAACCGGTAAACAGGTAAAGCCTTCGTTCTTGGCGTCCCAGTAGGGCATATAGGTATACGCCGTGCCGGGTACGGGGAAGTGCAGGGGGCTGCCGGGTGTGGGCTTCAATGATGCGATGAGGTCCGCAGGGCTTCCTTTGATACGGGGAATTGTTTGGGGGTCCTTACAATCGGCGTCCAGGGCCATCAGTATTGGCCCGTAGAGCATGGTGTACCGGGAGCCGTTGTCCTCCGCCTGATCGGTGCCGGTATAATGAACCGGTCTGAATCCGTAGGGGATTGTAAAGCTGATGGTGTCCCCCTTTTTCCAGAGGCGGTTTATGGTAATCCGCCCGCCCGCCGTGCCGCCGGCCGCGAAAGTGCCGTTGACCGATACCGCCATTGGGCCGTTTATCCAGCAGGGCGCCCTGACGCTGATGGTAAAGCGCCCTTCACCGGCGGTTGGATCAACCCCGACAGTAACTCTGCCGGATACGGGAAAATCCGTTTCCATGGTCAACTTGCCGAAGCTTGAGTCAAATTCGGAGGGGATAAACAGATTGACAAATACCGTATCCTGATTGGTCAGATAGATGTACTGGGGGATCGAGGAAATCGCCATGGTTGAGGATACCTGGCAGCAGGAATTCACGTTTCCGGCGCCGTCTTTTTTTCCGTGCAGGCGGATATGGTACCGGGTATGGCCCCGTTCGTCCCGGCAGTTGCAGAGGGTGTTGTAGACGACTTCTTCGATTTGGGCGATGTACTTTTCTTCCCTGGGGTATAACTGCACAAGGCGCTGGTTAATCCAGGCCCAGAACACGCTGCCGCAGGTTTCGCCGTTGTGACCGGTGGTAATGTACCGGGTTCCCGGCGGATAGGGGCCGTGCATTTCGCAGATAGCCGTAGGCCCGCCGGTGTGCTTATAGTGATCGTGATAAATGTCCCAGGCGCCCAGGAGGGCGTTGAGGTATTTCCCGTCCCCGGTGGCCCGGTATTCATCGGCAATGGCCTCTACGGGCAGAAGGGCGTAACAGT
>JAISFT010000184.1 GCA_031263435.1 Treponema sp.
GTGGGCCTTGGCATCGGCTATAAAATCGGCTTCTTCAACCGCAACAAAAACGACCCCGGAACCGTTGTCACCGTCGTAGAGTAACACCCCCGGCTGGAACGCCGCTCCCTCCGGCTTGAAAACACCCCGGTGTTAAAAACCGGGGCCCCGGCGTCTCCTTGTCCTTCTTTTCGCCCCTCACTCAAGCCCCAAAATCTTCCCGATTTCTTCTACGGTTTTTTCCTGGCTTAACTGGAAAGGCGCCCAACCTAGCCGGTGTCAGTGGAGGGCGGAGGAGGCTGTGTTTACCTGGTTTTCAATGTCGGTTATCGGCAGGCCGGTGGCCTGGAGAATGATGTCCCTTCTCCCCAATACTGCTATTGGGTACGCCTCTTTCAGTTCAGCATACCGGCGGAGCCGATAGCAGAACCGGGTACACCCCGGAAAAACGCTTGTAGAATCACGCGCCGGGCCGGGTAGAACCGGGGAGTTGCCTCCCCGGAGCCCCCACAGACCCGGACCTGCCCAAATAGTGTATCGGTAAACCGGAGTATAGCCAGCGCCGGCGGCTTAGCCTTGCCGGGCAGCGGACAGTTCCCGGGCTATGCGCTCCCATTCTGCGGTTTTGCCGCCTATCTCCCCGTTTGCGGCGCTAAGCCTTGTCTGTACCGCCCTGGCCTTTTCCCCCGAGGAGTAGACTTCCGGGCGGCTCAGTTCCCCCTCCAGCCGGGTCCTTTCCGCTTCCATGGTTTCCAGGGCCGCAAGAATTTCCGCCTCCTGCCGTTCCAGCCGGCGGATAAGGGCCTGCCGCTGCTTTTCCAGTTCCCGCCGCTGGGATGCCTTGATAAGGATCACCGGTTGGAGGCCGGAGGCCGGACCCTTCCCCCGGAAAGTCTCGCTGCCCGGGACGGGGGCCCCGTTTTGGCGCGGAGGCTCCCCCGGATTGTCCGGGGTTTTGCCCTCCGGCGCCCCGGCGCGTAGCGTCCCGGACGCCGCCGTGTCCATCGCCAGATTTGCCGAACCTGCCGAAGTTACCGGATGTGCCGGGGCCGCAAGGGTCGCATCCGTTGCCCCGGCAGGGACAGCCGCTTCCCGTTCCAGCCGGTCCAGATAGTAGCCGTAGTTCCCGTAGAAAAGCCGGACCCGGCTTTGGGGCCCCCCCGGGCTGCCGCCCGCCTCCGGGGACGGCGGATTACCGGCCAGTTCCAGGGTTTTGGTGGACAGGGCCTCCATAAAGTCCCGGTCATGGGACACAAAGATAATGGTTCCCTTAAAGGCCCGCAGGGTGTCCAGAAGAATATCTTTGGATTGCAGGTCCAGATGGTTGGTGGGTTCGTCGAGGATCAACAGGTTTACCGGTTTAAGGAGCATCCGCAGCATGGCCAGGCGGCTCTGCTCCCCCCCGGAAAGGACGGAAAGCGGCTTGTACACATCATCCCCCCGGAACAGAAAGGCCCCCAGCATGTCCCGAATCCGGGGAATCAGGGCGGTAGGGGCCTCCGCCTCGATAAAGTGGATAAGCTGTTGGGAACCGTCCGGGCCTTCCATCCCCCCGGAGACCGCAAAACTCCGGCCGGGGGAAGCCTCTTCCAGCAGTCCGATACCATCCTGGGAGAAGTACCCCACCGCAATCCCCGTACCGTACTGGTAGCTTCCCTCGAAATTTTCATCCACCCCGGCGAGGATCCGGAGCAGGCTGCTCTTGCCCGTTCCGTTACGGCCCACCACTACCAGCCGCTCCCCGGATTCCACCGTCAGGTCTAGGCCGGAAAAGATCCGCCGTTCCCCATAGCTCTTGCCCAGCCCCGTCAGACTCAAGGCCACACGGCCCGAATGGGGAGGCGGGGGAAAGTTGATGCTGATCCGTTTAAGGTTTTCGGGAATTTCAATCCGCTCCATCTTTTCAAGCCGTTTGATAAGCTCCTGGGCAAAGGCCGCCTTGGTAGCCTTGTAGCGGAAACGGCGGATCAGGGCTTCGGTCTTGGCAATTTCCTCCTGCTGCGCCTCGTAACGCTTAACCAGAGCCTCCAGTTCCTGATCCCGGATCTTCTCGTAGTTCGAGTAGTTCCCCGCGTAACGCTTCAGATTCCCCCGGAACAGTTCGTAGACCTCGTTTACCGTTACATCCAGGAAGTAGCGGTCATGGGACACCAGAAGGTACCCGCCGGAAAAATCCCTCAGCCAGGTTTCCAGCCAGCCCCGGGCCTCAATATCCAGGTAGTTGGTAGGCTCATCCAGAAGCAGAATATCCGGCCGTTCCAGCAGCACCTTTGCCAGGGCAATCCGCATCTGCCAGCCCCCGGAGAATTCCCCCGTGTCCCGGCCGGTATCCTCCGCGGAAAAGCCCAGCCCCCGCAGGACCATGTCGATGTCCGCTTCCCGGCGGTAGTAGCCGGAATTCTCCACCGCCTCCTGGAGCCGGTGGTATTCCTCCAGAAGCAGCGCCGTTTTACTGTCATCGCTGTGGGCCTTTTCCAGGGCCCTGCCCGTGTCTTCCATGCGGAGCAGCAGCTCCCGGATCGCCCCATAGGCGTTTTCCAGTTCTTCCCGCAGGGTTTTCCCAAAGTGGACAATCCCCGATTGGGGAAGGTAGGAGATCCGGCTTCCCTTTTGGATGGCCCGTTCCCCCGAATCTGCCGGGATAAGGCCGGAGATTACCTTCATCAGGGTGGTCTTGCCGGAACCGTTGGCCCCCGCCAGCGCGGCCCGCGATCCGGGGGCCAGGTGGAGGCTCACATCCTTGAGGATGTCCCGGTCCCCAAAAGCCAGGGAGATCCGGGAGAACTGGACAAAGGCCATTCAGGTCCCGGCCCGGTAAAAGTAGATCACGATGGGGGACGATGCCCGCCGGACCACCAGACTATCATCCATGCTGGTGTCCGGGGTGTATTCCATCCTTAAACCCTGGGTATCGAACAGGTACATGAACCGTACCGGGGTGGAAACCCCGTTAAAGTACAGGCTCAGGGCCCCCTCGTAACGCTGCTGCAGATCGGCAGACAGGTACAGGTCCATACCGATGGAACCGTTCTGCTGGGCGCCGGCGGGGATTACCTGGGGAACCAGGAGCCGGTTGCCGGTCCAGGTAAACAGGCCCTCCGGGCTCAAGGCCAGGGTTCCGTAGTTGTTACTGGTAAAAATCGGCCCCTGTGCATAGAAACCCCGCAGCAGTTCTTCCCGCCGGACACTTTCCTGAACGATCAGGTCTTCCACATCGGTTGCCAGGACCACGAAGAGCAGGGTCCGCAGGAGACCGTTTTCACCGGTAAACTGCACCGTCAGCAGGGTGTCCGAATTCAGACTCATCTGCAGGGAGCTTCCCTCAAAGCGCCAGGCCCGGTTCCCCGCGGCCCTGATTGCCGTGTACGAAAAAGTTTGGTCCAGACCGGAAACCGAAATACGGGCTATCCCCGTATCCTGGCCGGGGAAAAAACCCCAGCGCCGGGATAGATCATCCAGGTTGAAGCGCCCCGTATTCACCATGCTGCCGTAGGATTCGGCCGACCAGGTTAGGGCCAGTACCCTGTCCAATTCAGGGTCCTCCCTTTCCTCCTGTTCTTCGGTTTCCACCAGCAGCGGACCGGCGCTGTGTTCAAAAAATTTCAGCCGGTAGGAAAAACAGTAGCCCATAGTACCGTCGTCGGTCATGACCCGGTACCATTCCCCCGGCAGGGGGTCTCCGGTGGCGCCCACCGCAATATTCCCCTCCACCCTGGCCAGGATTTTGATAATCTCGGCGCCCCTGAGCCGGTAGACCCGCTGGGCGCTGTTGTCGGGGCCGCTCCGGATCGGCAGACCGTCCTGCAGGTTTTCCGCATAGGTCCGCCGGTAATCCCCCATCGTCTCCGCCCGGGCCTCGGCCTTCTTTTTGCTCCCCACCAGTTCAAAATGGGACAGGGGAACCTCAAATTTATCCGGGCTGTCCTTCCCGCTCCGGTAACTTTCCGGAATCCCCAGTACCCACACCTTGTTGATATTGGACCTGATATACACCGGAAGTACCGTACCCGAAAATATGGCCGGCTCCTCCGCGGACCACAGGAGCACCCCCCAACCAAGGCGGCCGGAACAGCCGGAAAGCAGGAGGAACAAAAGGCAGGACCAGACACCGGGCCATAAAGAGCGGGGAGGGCGGACCGGCCCCCGGACAGCGGCGGACAATCGCATAATCCTATCATTATATGCGGAACCGGGACCCCTCACCTAGTACCCGCTTTACACCCGGAGTTTTCCAATCCAGCGGCGCAGGGAGCAGGCCGCCCAGTAGGAGATAAGCAGTTGCAGCCGGGGGAGGGTCCCCAGCTCGCTGTCCAGCACCGCCTCCGCCAGAATAACCTGAACCGTATGATTGCTGTACTCTCCGGGGATGTCCAGAATCCACCGGGAAAGGGCGCTCCCGTCCCCGTCCCGCACATAGGCGCCGATAGCCCCCTGAATATTTCTGGCGTGGTCCGCAATTTTTTTCAGGCCCGGATTTTTATGATCCCGGCGGCGGCCCGGACTGGACTTGTAAAATTCAAAAGCCGCTTCCGCCTCGTCAAGGGCCAGGGCCGCTGCCCTGCCGGGGGAATGTTGCTGCTCCAGATACCGGACCAGCACCGGGTAGAACAGGTTTTGAATATCCAGGATGGAGGCCAGGGCCAAAACTACCTCGTCCCGCAGATAGGGCGGGGGATCGGCAGATCTAAGAATGTCCAGAAGCACCCCGACGGAATTAACCGACCGGTAGATGCCAAAGGCCTCCACCCCCATAATCTTCAGCCGGGGATTCTCCGTCTTCAGAATCAGCGCCTCGATATGCGGCCGGAAGATCTCGTCCTGCAGACGGGCCAGGGCCAGAATAGCCTCCCCGGCAAGCATGTAATCCTTCGAGTCCGTCAGTTCCCGCAGCAGCGGTATCGCCGCGGAAAACCCGTGGTTCCCCAGAATCCGGGCGGAGATATAGGCAGTCGTGTAGGGGTTATTGGCCAGATCCTCCATCAGGGCCCTTTCCGCATCCTCCCCCAGGTCCTTAAGGTTCTCCATAGCCCTCAGAGCCTCCAGCCGGATGGCAAGCCGCGGGGAACGGGCCCGGATCAGAAGCCCCTGGACCGCCAGTTGGGAGGGACTCTCGTGGAGCCGGCCCAGCAGGGCCTCCTCCTCGTGGGAATCGCTGACCTTGTTAAGCCGGTCCAGCAGGGTAATGGCCTTAAGGTCCCGGAACGAGAAGATCACCTCCAGCGCGCCCCGGAGGGGCAGGGCGCCCAGGGGGGTAAGGCGGCGCTGCAGGACAATTACCAGGACAGTCAGACCGATAAGGATGGCGTAGAGAATCTTAAAGGCTATAAAATTCGGAATCCCGATGCCGGACATAATATCCAGCAGCAGCCCCGCCGCAAAGGAACCCCCCGCGCCGGCGACCCCAAAAATAAAAAAATAGATAATCCCCATATCCAGCATCAGATGCAGGGGAATAAGCCCCAAAAAATACGTTTGGGCGATCCCCTCGGCCCCCAAAAATCCAAAGTTCATCATAAAAAACAGAAAAGAAAGAAAAAGAACCGCGGTAGTAATGTTGTTAAGGGCCCCGGCAGGGAAAAACACCATCGGGACCATGCTTACCAGACCCGCAATAATGCAGATAATAAAAATGGGCTTGGCGCCGATCCGGTCCACCAGAAATTTGATTACCATGCCGATAACCAGATTCCCCAGCCCGCCGAACACCGTATACAGGGAAACCATGCCGTCGCTTTGGTTGAAAATCTCCCGGGAGTAGACCACCAGAAAGGCCCGGGACACCCCGGATACCAGGGCTACAAAAAACAGAATTATTATAAAAAGTTTAATCCCCGGCAGCGTCAGGGATTCCCGGAACACGTGGGAAAATTTCTTCTCCCCCCCGTCCCGTTCCATCGGCGGCTCGGGAATGTTCCGTACCATAACCCCGCTCGTCACCCCGGCGATAATCCCCAGGAGCAGGATAACCGCGTAGAGGACCAGCGGCGGCTCCCGGCCCAAAAGCACCGCCAGGGCAAAGCTGGAGAACATCCCCGTGGCGCTGTTGATAATCTGGATCTGGGTCATGTAGGAACCCCGGTCGGGGCCCTCGGACAGGGAGCTCAGAACCGGGTTGTTGCCAATCATCCCGATTCCCCTGATTACGTGGAACAGCCCCACCCCCAGCGCCGTAAGCAGCAGGGCCAGGTCCCGGTGGCCGGCTAGGGCGGCAAAGGGGGCAATAAGGGTCGTCGTCATCGCCAGGGCCCGGCCCATCCAGGCAACACTAAAGACCCCCACAATGGAAAAGCGGCGGGCCAGAATCTTCCCCAGGGGCAGGAAAAAAAACGAAACGTAGAGCAGCGCGTTGATAAGTCCGATAAAAGTAGCGGAAGCCTGGAGGCGCATGATAAAAAGGGTAATCACGCTGCCCACCAGGAAATTCCAGGAAAGGGAATTGAAAACATTGAACAGATTGTACCGCTCTCTGGCTTTGCCCAGGCGGTAAGGGGAAAGGGCCATACTGTAAGTATTAATCCGTGCGCCCGTTCCGATTCAAGACCCCGGATTAAGGAGGGGGAGCGCCGCCGTTTTCAAGGTATCAAAAAGTTCCGAACCATGACAAAGCTTTTGGCGGGCGGCTCCGGCAACACAGTTGCCGACCCCCCGCTCCACAAAAACCCCTGCCTTTCTTCATCGTGGAGTTTGGGTCAAGGGCCGACAGGCCCTTGACCCAAACTCCGTAAACAAAAACCCGTCAGGGTTTTTGTTCCGCTACCCCCACTTGTTTTCTCCCGGCATACAAGCCCTTACCTAACCACGAGGAGTACCTCGTCGCCGTGGGCGCCGGCAATCTCGTTCCGCAGGGGGTTCACCGTTAGATCCATCCCCTCAAGGGGCAGCGCTCCCAGCAAAACGTCTTTCTCGCCGGGAAGGACCATCGCCCGGCAGGAAGTTTCCCGGTCTTTCCAGCGGACATCCACCGATTCCGTTACCTGGCTGGGCGCCTTTCCCCCGCCGGCAAGGGTGGCTGTACCGGTTTTTTTCACCCGCAGCCCCAGTTTCTCACGGATTTCCTCGTTGATGATCAGCGTCACCGCACCCGTATCTACCACGGCGTTGACCGTGAGCCGCCGGACTTCGGACTCCGGGATAAGCCCATCCTCCGC
>JAISFT010000186.1 GCA_031263435.1 Treponema sp.
GCATAGCCCCCGGAGAAACATTTGGAATTCCCTGCCGGAGCGTATTGAAAATAGCGGAGGCAGGCTCTACAAGCGTTTCCCCGGGGGCTATGCCCCGCCGCCGCCCTACCTAAGCTTGGAAAGGATCTACAGACCTTTGTACAAAAGTAAACGCCGATGCCCTGGTTTAGACCCCCCGGCCCTTTGACCGGGCTTTGGGAATCTGCCGTGCCTCCACAGCACAGTAGGCATAGAATCTCCCTTCTTTCCCGGTTCGTTTCACAACTCCCATTTTTTCAAGGACATAGAGGGTCTTCCGTGCCAGGGCCGGGGAGATTTTCGCGCCCTGGGCCAGAGAAGCGGTGGTAAAGATCTCGTTCCGGGCCGCAGGGATAAAACGGCGGTAGTCTCCGGGTTTTTTCAGGACTATTGATTCATGCCAGCCCGCCAGTTCCCTGCCGGTAATACTGGTTCCGCCCCGGCGCCAGGAACCCTTGCCATCCCGGACCCGCCGCTCCAGCACATCAACCAGGGCAAGTTCTACGGAGATCCCCTTGAGCAGGGGAAGCTCCGGGGCATAGAGGAGACTCTTGAACAGATCCCAGGGGCTGCCCCGGCGGGGACTTTTCCGCCTCCTCAGCAGTACGGCTTCCGTGTCGTAGGTTTCGATGTGCTTGTTGATTATGATCGGGTGGACGATCCGTACCCGCCGGCGGCCCGCCAGTTTCTTAAGCTTCTCCTTCAGGGGACCAAAGCTTCCGGTCTGAATCTCGATGATCTCCCCCGTTTCGGTAATGCAGTCGCAGACATATTCTCCGCAGACCTGTTCGGTGCGGCCGGTTTCCCCGCTGTAACGGAATTTCAGGGCCCGGTGGAGGCTGCTTTCCCGCCGGGTTCCGATGGCGGGGTCAGGGCTGTGCATAGGAAAGAAGTTCCTCGGCACTTAAAAGCTCCAGATAATGCAAGGTTTCGCTGCCTCCCCGGTTTTCGTTCACCTTGATCCGGTACACCCGGAAGGCGATCATCCGGTTGGTGGGGAGGGGCAGGTCAAGGATCTGCCCGTTGATATCCACCACGGCGTTTAACGGAAGCCGTGAAGAAATTTCCTGGGTATCCCCCTCGGGAAAGACTATGAAATACTCGTTTACGAACATAACTAGGCCAATACTAGGCATGTTCCCGGGAATATAACAAGCTTATTGGCCTTTTTTTCTCATGATCGCCGCTTTTTTTGAGCCCTTGCCGTTCCATACATTCGTATAGCAAAAGGGAGAATAATTTTATTCGTAACTGCTATTTTTCGTTAAAGAGTTCCTTGACTTGGATACTGAAATAGTTGAAACTGGTAAAAATGGTGGGGAAACCCGATATTTCATGGGGAAAAGTGGGGAAAGCTGCAGATGGGAACAGAGGCAGGCGGAACATATCCAAGTACGCTGGACGACAGGGGGAGGGTCGGCATTCCCATCAAGTTACGGGAGATGTATTCCGGGAGCTTGGTGATTACCCTGGGGCTGCAAACCTGTGCCTGGATCATGAAGTCCGAAACCTGGGACCAGATGTACAGGCAGATTACCAACCATGATGAACTGAGCGATGATGAGCGGGAGTTGCTGGAACTCCGGTTTATTGTCTCGAAGATAGAGACGGAAATTGACAGGGCAGGCCGTATTCCCATGCCCTCTCATATCAAGCGTTATGCGGAGTTGAAAAAGGACTGTATGGTCCTTAACAGGATAGACCGTTTGGAGGTGTGGGACGAGGAACTATTAATGGCGCAATTGGCCGAAAATCGGCCCGCGACAAAAGATGCACTGAAAAAATTGGGATCTTTGAGGCATTTTAAGCTGGATACCTAGAGATAGGGGAGGGGAACGTCCGGCATGGAAGCGGTACACACTCCGGTGTTACTGGAGGAGGTAATTCACTATCTTGCCCCCCGTAGGGAGGGGGAATTGATGGTGGATGCCACCTTGGGGGAAGGAGGGCATAGTTATGCCCTCCTTTCCCGCTTTCCGGATCTTAAAATCATCGGTATTGATATTGATCCCTCCATTCAGGAAATCGCCAGGGAACGACTCAGGGAATTTGGAGACCGGGTTTGCTTTTATTCAGGGTGGGCGCAGAATTTTTTTGCCGCTTATCCCGGAGAGCTTAAACGGCCCCATACTATCCTTATCGACCTCGGTATAAGTCTCTTCCATTACGAAAAATCCGGCAGGGGTTTCAGCTTCCGTAAGGATGAACCCCTGGATATGCGGCTGGATCCCCAGTCGGGACCGGGGGCGGCAGAGCTTGTCGCCACCCTGTCTGAGCATGAATTGGCGGATCTGTTGTTCAGAAACGCTGAGGAGCGGTATTCCCGCCGCATTGCCAGGGCGATAGTGGAGGCAAGGGAACGGGGGGCCCTTCGTTCAAGCCGGGGCCTGGGGGAACTGGTGGAACAGGCGGTGCCGGCGTCGTACCGGAACGGCCCGATTCATCCGGCTACCAAGACCTTCCTCGCTTTGCGTATAGCGGCGAACGGAGATTTGGCCCGGCTTAGGGAACTTTTAGAGGCCGCCTTCCTGGTCCTGGAACCGGGGGGCCGCATGGGGGTGATTAGTTTTCATAGCCTGGAAGACCGTGTGGTAAAGGGATTCTTCCGGCAAAAGAGCAGGGACTGTACCTGTCCCCCGGAAGTACCGATAGGTAGGTATAGCCTTACTATCCTGACTCCCAAGGGGGTGGCTCCCGGGGAGGCGGAAAAACGGGTAAACCCTCCATCCCGGAGCGCCCGGCTGCGGGTGGTGGAGAAAAATTTTGTTGAGGATGGATCGTGATGAAACGGTATCTGCTGGTTTATTTTGTGGCTTTGGTCATACCGGCCCTGCTGGCTCTGGTCTCCTGGCAGTCTGCCCGTTATATAGACCTGGAACAGAAGATAACTGCCCTTGAATCCGGGCAGGAGGAGTGGGTGGAAAGCAACAACCGGCTTATCGCGGTCATTGCCATGCTTTCATCCTCGGAACGGATCGAGCGTATCGCCCAGGACCAGCTTGGTTTAAGCCGTGTTGGACCGGAAAATGTACTGCAGATAAAAATTGTGGGGGAGGGGGAATTTTGAATATGGCCTTGAACCGGTCCGGCCCGAAGCCGGATCTCCGCGCTTCCGGATTTGATAATCCTTCCCGGGATTGTTCCCCGGGGAATAAGGCGGGAATCCCGGTTCTTATGGATTTTGCCAGTCTCTCTGCGGCGGTCTCCGGCCGCGCCATTGGTCCGGGGCTTGGACAGCCGGGATTCACTTCGGTCTGTATCGATTCCCGAAAGGCAAAACCCGGTTCCCTCTTTGTTGCCCTTGCGGGATCCGTCCAGGACGGGCATCGCTATGTGGAAGCGGCCTTTAAGGCAGGCGCGTCATGCGCCCTGGTGGAGTGTTCAAAACTGGAAGATCCTGCCCTGGGCCTCAACGAGACGGTACAGCGTTACGGCAGGGTCCTTATTGCCGTCAAGGACAGCCTCCGGGCCCTGCAGGATGCGGCCGCAGCCTATCTGGAAAAATTCCCCAACCTGGTAAAGATTGGGATTACCGGATCTTCGGGGAAAACGACCACTAAAGAAATTGCAGCGGCCATCATTGGTGAAGAGATGGCGACCGTGATGAATCCCCTGAACCTCAACTCGGAAACAGGGCTTCCCTTGGCGGTCTTTGAGGTTCGGGACTTTCACCGTGCCGGGATATTTGAACTTGGGATGAACCGGAGGCACGAGATAGCCGAACTGGCCGGAATTCTGAAGCCCCATATTGCACTTGTTACCAACATAGGCCTTTCCCATATCGGAAAAATCGGCAGTTGCCGGGGGATTGCATTAGAGAAAAAATGGATTTTTTATTATCAAAAAGAAACCGATTATGCCCTGATCCCCGCGGACTGTGAATTCCGCGAGGTTTTGGCGGAGGGTCTAAAGGGTACCCTGCGTTTCTACGGCCCGGAAAACCTTGAGGGTCTGGGGCCGGTGCGGGACTTGGGCCTTTCGGGCGCCGAAATCGTCTGGGCGGGGGAGAAGGTCCATTTCAGGCTTCCGGGGAAGCACAACCTGGCGGATGCCGTTGCGGCAATCGCCATAGCCCGGGAGATGGGGGCCGGTGATGCCGCCATCAGACGGGGTCTGGAATCGGTGCGGCCCCTCTTTGGACGCAGTGAGATTTTTACCGGAGATATGACGGTTGTCCGGGACTGCTACAACGCAAATCCTGAATCGACGGCCGCGGCCATAGAATTTTGTGATGCCCTGGAATACCCGGGACGAAAGGTATATGTTCTAGGTTCCATGCTGGAATTGGGGGACGCTTCAAGGGCGGCTCACCGGGATCTGGCCCTGGCCCTGACCCGGTCCGCCGCGGACATGGTGTTCCTCTACGGCAGCGAAATGGAACAGGCTGCGGCGGTGCTGTCGGAAAACAGCGGAGCGGCGGCGGAGCGGAAGCCGATCCGGTTTTTCCATACCAACGATATGGATGAGCTTAGTTCCGGTTTAACCGGATACCTTGAACCGGGGGATCTGGTTTTGGTAAAGGGATCCCGGGGCTGTGCCCTGGAACGGCTCGATCCGGTACTGCTGGGCGGAACAGGGCAGGGAGGGGAAAAATGTTCTTAGAATTTATCTATCCTTTGACAAAATATTTTACCCCCTTCAATGTTTTCATGTATTTAACCTTCAGGGGGGCCTATGCAGCGCTTACCACCCTGCTTGTCGCCTACATCTTTGGTCCGGTAATTATCGAGGCCCTGCGAAAACTGAAGGTAGGGCAGCCGATCAGAACCGACGGTCCCGCTACCCATCTGGCAAAAAGCGGAACCCCCACCATGGGCGGAGTCATGATCATCATTTCTGTACTCTTTTCCATGCTGCTTTGGCAGGATCTTAAAAATATCAAGGTTATCCTTGTGGCCATTGCTTTTGTGGCCTTCGGATTTATCGGCTTCATGGATGATTATCTTAAGGTAACCAGACGTAATTCCGCGGGACTTCCCGCTTGGGCAAAACTTGCCGGACAGTTTGCCGTAGCTACAGGGGTGGTAGTATTTCTGTATTTTAACGGGGGGGAAGAAATTACCCATCTCTACCTGCCCTTTTTCAAGAACCCCGTGGTCGACATGGGCTTTTTCTGGATTCCCTTTGGGATACTCCTCATCGTGGGGGAGAGCAATGCGGTAAATTTTTCCGACGGTCTGGACGGGCTTCTGGCAGGGCTGTTAATTCTGGTATTCATTGCCCTGGCGATCATCTGTTACCTGACCGGCAGATCGGACTATTCCTCGTATTTGGGGATACCCTATATTCCCGATTCGGGGGAGCTTACCGTATTCTGTCTGGCGGCGGTGGGGGCCTGTATCGGCTTCCTTTGGTTTAATGCCCATCCCGCGGAAGTAATCATGGGAGATGTGGGAAGCCTTTCCCTGGGGGGAGTCGTTGCCACAATTTCCCTGATAATAAAAAAGGAGATCCTGGTTCTTATTATTGGCGGAGTGTTTGTACTGGAGATTATGTCGGTAGTGATACAGGTCGCTTCCTACAAACTCCGAAAGAAGAGGGTGTTCCGCATGGCGCCGATACACCATCACTATGAGCTGGCGGGGATTGCCGAATCGAAAGTTGTGATTCGCTTTTGGATTCTGGGAGGCCTCTTTGCCATTATAGCTCTCTCTACATTAAAAATACAATAGGAGGCGGGGATGTATCAGTTCAAAGCGGAAAGATCGCCCCGTTTTGCCGGGGGAAATCATCTTCTTATTGCCACTATATTACTCCTTACCGGCATTGGACTGGTTGCCCTGCATTCTTCATCCTATGCTTTTGCAAGCCATTTTTTCCGGGATGGGGGACTGCATTTTGTATACCGGCAGTTAAACGCGGGGGCGGTGGGAATGGTGCTGTTTTTTCTTGCCTCCCGGATAAACCTTGAGGGGCTGCGGAAGCTGGCATTGCCCCTGATCATCTTTACGATTCTTTTTTGTACCCTTACCTTCGTTCCCGGTATTGGGGATACCAGAAACGGGGCAAGCCGCTGGGTTAAGATGCCCGGAGGTTGGACATTTCAGCCTTCAGAAATGGTTAAGGTTATGCTGCCCCTTTATCTGGCCCATTTTTTTGATAAAAAACAGGAAGGGCCCGGCAATTTTTCTACCTGGGTTCTGCCGCCGGTATTAATTACCACCCTCATTTTTATTATCATCTATTGCCAGAATAACTTTTCTACCGCCGTATTCATCGCGATAAATGCCGTCATCATCTTTTTTCTGGCCGGATTTAAGATGAGGTATTTCCTTTCCGCTATTATAATGCTTTTGCCCCTTTCCGGCCTTCTGATTCTTACCAAGGAACACAGGCTGCGGCGTCTTATCAGCTATATTAATCCGGAATGGGAACCCCAGGGCGCCGGTTATCAGGTTGGATCGAGCATCAGAACTATTGTTTCGGGAGGTTTCTGGGGGAAAGGACTGGGGCAGGGCACCAGAAAAATAGCCAGCGTTCCCGAAGTGCACTCGGATTTTATTTTTTCGGCCTTTGCCGAGGAATCGGGTTTTTTGGGGGTTGTTCTTATTTTTTTGCTTTTCGGGATCTTTGCCTGCATCGGTTACCGGGGCGCCCTGCGCTCCACCAGTACCTTCCGGAGGCTTTTGGCCTGCGGCCTTGTAACGACGATCATCTCCCAGGTTATGCTGAATGTCGCAGTGGTTTCCGGTTCCATCCCCGCTACCGGGGTTCCCCTTCCTTTTTTTTCCGCCGGAGGTTCTTCCCTGCTGATTACCCTGATCATGGCGGGATTTATCGTAAATGTATGCCGTCAGGAGGGCTACAGACTCCGGGATACTTTCCCCGTTGATGCAGGGGGTGTACATGTCAGGTGAATTAAAATATCCGAAACTTCCCCCCGGGGAAACCTTTGCCGATCCTTCTACCGGCAGGAGGACAGCGATTGGGGAGGAGCCGAAAAACCGTGAAGGCAGGGGGTTGGAAAGGGGAATTAAAGTCCTTATCATTGCCGCCGCATCCGTTCTGGGGCTGGAGCTTGTCTGGCTTCTGGTGATCAGTCCCTGTATGCCCCTTTCCCGCATTGATATTACCGGCTTTCCGGGGCTGGATCGGGCGGAGGTGTTGAGCCGCGGCGGTATCGGGGAACGGAGTTCCTATGTTTCGGTAAACCGGCAGGCGGTGGAAAAAAATCTGGAGACAATAAAAGAAGTGGAATCCGCCAGGGTAACCAAACACTTTCCCGGTACCGTAAAGATCCTGCTGGTTCCCCGGGTGGCGGTAGCGATGGCTTTTACCGTGATAAATGAACGGCAGGTCCCCGTATATTTTGATCGCCACGGAATCGCTTTTAAGACCGGAGGTGTTCCTTACGGAGCCCTGTCCATGCCGGTTATCTCCGGTCTGCCCCTGGAGGAAGATAAACCCCTGTCGGCCTTGTACCAGCCCCTGTTTGCCAGTCTTGACAAGATTCGCTATGCTGATAATGAATTGCTGGGAGCCATATCGGAGATTAAGATTAACAAGAAACCTTTTAATGGTTTTGATCTGATACTCTACCCGGTCCACAGCCCCATACGGGTTCGGCTGGAACCGGTGTTGAACGATGAGACTCTGCGCTATGTAATGCTTGTGCTTGATGTGCTGGCTTCAAAGAACCAGGAAATCGATGAAATCGATTTTAGAACCGGAACGGCTTCGTATGAATTAAAGGAGGCCTCCTCTGTCCAATGATAATATGGTGGTCGGCCTTGATATCGGTACGGCCAGGGTACGCGTTGTCATAGGCGAACGCAATGAAAGGGGAATTCTTGAAATCACCGGCATCGGGTGCGCCCCTTCGACAGGCATGAAGAAGGGGGTAGTGGTTAATATCGAATCCATCCTCCATGCTGTGTCGGCGGCAGTCGAAGAGGCTGAGATAATGTGCGGCCGGGATGTTCATAGCTGCTGGACCGGCATTGGCGGGAGCCACATTGAAGGTATCAATTCCCGTGGAGTTGTTACGGTGTCGGGGAAGAACCGGGAAACCCGGGAAATAGGGCCGGAGGATCTCAGCCGGGTTCTCCAGTTGGCCCGGGAGGTGAACATCCCCATGGACCGGCAGGTTCTGGAAGTTATCCCCCAAAGCTACATCGTGGATAACCAAAAGGGGATCCGCAATCCCCTGGATATGCTGGGGGTACGGCTTGAGGCAGAGGTACATATCATTACCTGTTCAAGTACCAGTGCCCAGAACCTTATTAAGTGTGTCAACCGTTCCGGCTTCCGGGTGGACGATCTGATCCTCCGCTCTCTGGCGGCAGGACGCTCGGTACTTACCGAAGAAGAAAAGGAAATGGGAGTAGCGCTGGTTGATCTGGGGAGTGGGACTACAGAATTGCTGGTGTACTCCGACGGGGCCCCCCATTCCACCAGTACTATTGCTGCGGGATCGGAATTGATAACCCGGGATATTTCGGTTATCAAGAGCATCTCGTTTGAGAACGCGGAGAAGGTAAAGATAGAGGCAGGCTGCTGCTGGGAGAGTTTTCTGGAGGGGGATGACGTGATTATCCCCGGAATCGGGGGCCGTCCCACCATGCCTATACCGCGGGGGCAAATTCTGGAGATTATCCGTCCCAGGGTGGTGGAGATCTACCAGATGGTAAAGGACAAGCTGGGCAAGCCGGTTTTTTCCCGTCCGTTGGGGGCGGGGATCGTCCTTACCGGCGGCGGAGCCATGCTTCCCGGGGCCGCTGAATTGGCGGCCGATGTCTTTGGGATGCCTGTGCGGGTGGGGAATCTTCTGCCCGTACCAGGACTTTCGGAGGAGTACCGCAGCCCAGCGTATGCCACCGCCGTAGGTCTTGCCCTGGAAGGAAACGATAGGGAAAGCCGGGGGATGGAGGAACGGGGCAGTGAGATTCTGACTGGTGGAAGGGGAGGCAACCGGTGGGGTATTGGAAAATTGATTGATTGGCTAAAAGAATTTTTTTAGTGGGCCTTTACCGGACCGGCTTAGTCGAATCCGGCAAGAATTACCTTGAGGCATAAAAACTTGCCTAGAAAGATTTGGGGGACCTATGATGAATATTATTGTTCACGAGGATTTATGTGGCCCGGCGCCGGCGATAATTAAGGTTATCGGCGCGGGCGGCGGCGGCACCAATGCGGTAAACCGAATGATTGAATGCGGTTTAAAGGGTGTCGAATTTATTTCCATCAACACAGATCTGCAGGATCTGGTTGCAAAAAGCAATGCGCCGGTTAAGCTCCAGATTGGTCAGAAGCTGACCGGCGGCCGGGGGGCCGGCGGAAACCCGGAAAAAGGCGAGAAGGCCGCGAACGAGGATTTCGATCTGATTCGGGAGCATGTGAAAGGCGCCGATATGGTCTTTGTTACTGCCGGTATGGGCGGCGGTACCGGGACGGGGGCCGCTCCGGTTATTGCCAAAGCTGCCAAGGAAGAAGGGGCATTGACCGTGGGGGTGGTGACCAAACCTTTCTCTTTTGAAGGGCCCTATAAGATGACTCTGGCGGAGGAGGGGATCAAAAAACTGCGGGACGCGGTGGATACCCTGATCACCATTCCGAATCAGCAATTACTCAACATGGTGGACCCGAAGACTTCCCTGATCCAGTCTTATCTGATAGCCGATGATGTACTCCGCCAGGGGGTACAGGGCATATCAGACCTGATTACCCAGCCGGGGCTTATCAACATTGATTTTGCAGATGTGGAATCCACGATGAAAAGCCAGGGAGATGCCCTGATGGGCATTGGTTTTGGCGTCGGGGAAAATCGTGCTACCGAGGCTGCAAAAAAGGCCATCAACAATCCTCTGCTGGAGTCAACCACCATCGAGGGGGCCACCCGTATTTTGATAAATGTGGCAGGCAATGCCGATCTTTCCCTGGTGGAACTCGACGAGGTGATCAATATTATCCGCGGCAATGCCGATCCCAACGTGGTGATAATTCACGGCGTTACCCTGGATCCCGGACTGGAAGATAACCTGCGGGTTACCGTCGTTGCCACCGGTTTTGGCAGCAGGAAAGCGGAGCGTGCGAATTCCGGTTCCTCCGGTGAACCGGTGAAACCCCGGGAATTCGATTACGTCAACAGTGATGAATGGAATATCATCCGGAATCATTCTGCCACCAAACAGGGTGATTTTCTTTCCCGCAGGGGTGGGCCCTACTCTGACGAAGAGTTGGAAGTTCCTGCCATTATGCGTCAGCCTCCAAGGTACCCTCAGTTGAATTCCGATTCATTCAATGCAGAAGGTTCGTAAGGAGTGACGAATACAGCATTGTACGATCAGTTTTACTCACGACTCATTGCCCAGGAACGCCGTTCCCCGTTGACAGCGGAGACATACCGGATGGAGGCTCGGCGTTTTCTGGACTGGCTTGCCGCGGAGGGACTGAAACTGGAATTGGTAGATTCCTCCGGTCTGTCCAGGTATCTGGACAGGCGCCGGAGGATCGACCGGATCGATTCCCGGTCAACCGCAAAGGCGATCTCTGCACTGAGATCCTTTTTTCGCTTCACTATGGACGAGTCGATCAGGTCCGACAATCCCGCCTCTGTTTTAGAAATGCCCCGGCAGCCCCTTCGCCTGCCGGAGGTGCTTTCCCGGGACACGGTGGAACGTCTTCTTAATGTGGTGAACAGTGAAACCCCCCTGGGCCTGCGGGACCGGACCATCTTTGAGCTTATCTATTCTGCGGGCCTCCGGGTTTCGGAGGCGGTGTCCCTGGATTTGCGGGACCTTGATTTGCCGGAACCCGGCTCCGGCGCTTCGGGGGGAGGAATTGCCCGGGTAAAGGGCAAGGGAAACAAGGAACGGCTTGTGGTTTTTGGGGATGTGGCCAGCTTCTGGCTCCGCCGTTATCTGAAGGAATCCCGTCCGAGGCTTGTGAAACACCAGCACAGCCGGGCATTGTTTGTCGGCCGTTCAGGAAAGCGTTTGTCCCGGAAGGGGATATGGAAAAATTATGCCCGGTTTACTTCTTTGGCGGGGACCAGTTCCCATCTCCATGCCCTGCGGCACAGTTTTGCTACCGAATTACTTTCCGGCGGTGCGGATCTTCGTTCCGTACAGGAACTGCTGGGGCACAGTGATCTGGCGACAACCCAGATCTATACCCACGTAGATGTCTCGCTGCTCAGGGAAAGCCACCGGAAATTCCTGCCCAGACTGGGGAAAGAAGCGGTTCAGCGGGAGACAAAAAAATGAACGGAAAGCGGCAAAAGATAACCGGTTTGGTGGTATTTCTTGTGATTGCCGGCGTAATTCTGGGGGTGTACATTGTTGAAAGACAGAAAAGCAGCTATGAATTGGCCAGGCGTATTGCGGAATTGAGCCCCCGGGGGGGAACCCCCACTACGATTGACGGACTTCGTAAAGCCATCGCCATCTACGAGGAGGCCATTGAGGAACATGTACGGGTCGCCGCCCAAACCGGTGCCTACTGGAAAATACTGGCAGTACGGTTGGCCGACAGGGAGATGCACCTGGACGCGCTGGATGCACTGGACATGTCGATCCGTTTCAACGCTGAAGATCCGACTCTGTTTTACCTTACCGGAGTTTCAGCCGCCATTGTGGCGAAAAATTCACTGGGCTTTTCCCAGGGTACTTCATCTTCGGCGGGGATTCAGGCCGAAAGGGATCATTATTTTGCTATGGCCGAACGGGCCTACCTGCGGGCTATTGAAATCGACAGTGCCTATGCCAAGCCCCGCTATGGTCTGGGGATTCTCTACACCTTTGAGCTGGACCGTCCCTCGGAGGCCATTCCTCAACTGGAAAGATATCTGGAACTCATGAACCGGGATGTGGACGCCATGTTTGTCCTGGCCCGTGCGTATTATATGACCGTTTCTTACGAAAAAGCGGTAGATCTCTATGACCGTATTATAGTATCCACGAAGGATACTACCAAACAAACAGAAGCCCGGAATAACCGGGACTATATTTTGGGACAGATGTGATAATGGACCGCGGCCTGCTTGATTTGATGATAATTCGCATACCCGGTCTGAAACCGGTGGAGCAGGGGGAGCTTTGTAAAAAACTCTGCGGGGAAGAAGATCTGATCCGGATGTCGTTTCGGGATCTGGAAGCTCTGGCCGGCCGTCCCCTTAAGCGGTTTGGCAGCATGGATGCAATTCGTTTATCTGCGGAACGGGATGCTGCAAACGCGGTAAAGCGGGGCATCCGCTGGGTATCCCTGGTGTCGGCATCCTATCCGCCCCTGCTTCGGGAGATCTACGATCCTCCGGCCCTGCTGTTTTACCGGGGTATCCTGCCCGATGGGGACAAGCCGATGGCATCCGTAGTGGGAACCCGGAAACCCCGCGCTCCGGCCCTAAGGGCCGCCTTTGATATCGGCCGTTCCCTCGGAGTCCAAGGTATCTCCGTAGTTTCAGGACTTGCTCTGGGCATTGACGCTATGGCCCACCGGGGAAACCTGGAAGGGGGAGCCAGAACCTACGCAATCCTGGGTTCCGGGGCCGATGAAATTTACCCTTCCTCGAATCGTTTGTTGGCCCGGAAGATTCTGGAAGGCGGCGGGGCGATCCTTTCGGAATATCCTCCGGGGACCGGACCCCAGAGGTGGCATTTTCCTGCCCGGAACCGGATCATCTCCGCCATGTCCCGGGGAACCCTGATTGTAGAGGCCCCTGCCAAGTCGGGTGCCCTGATAACCGCCCGCCTTGCCCTGGAGCAGGGGCGGGATCTCTGGGTCTCTTCCGCAGGGCTGGGAGCCGAAGGTACTGCCCGTCTTGCGGAAGAGGGGGCTAAAATCATCTCCTCCGCTTCTGATATATTACAGGAATGGGGTCTTGAGGAGAAAAAAGAATTCCATGATGAAACCGTTTCCGCCGGCAGGACGCTTGCCGATTCATTGGCCCGGCGTTTGGCAATAAGGCAAGGCCCCGTATGTTTTTAATTTTAACCGGTTTGTAAGGAAAGATTGAATGGCAGCAAAAGCAAAGAGCGGCAAGACTGAGGCTACCAAGCCTAAAAAGACTATACAACGCAAGGCCCCCAAGAAAGCCGCCAAGACGCCTGAAAAGAAGACCCTTATTATTATGGAATCTCCCCATAAGGCGGAAACGGTTCAGAAAATTCTGGGATCCGGCTATACGGTAAAGGCCTGCATAGGTCATTTGATCGATTTACCCAAGTCCCGGCTTGCCATTGATGTGGATCATAACTTTGAGCCTGAGTATATCACCGTCAGGGGCCGTTCCAAACTTTTGAAGGAACTGCAGGGGGATGCAAAAAAATCCGGTCTGGTACTCCTGGCCAGCGACCCGGATCGGGAAGGGGAGGCCATCGCCTGGCATTTGCGGAATGCCATATCAGCGAAAACCGACAAGGTCCCCGTCCGGCGGATCAGCATTAACGAGATTACCCCCCAGGTTGTTTTGGATGCAGTGGTTAAGCCCCAGGATATTAACGAAGACCTGGTAAATGCCCAGAAGGC
Organism: Treponema sp.; assembly: GCA_031263435.1. The sequence continues at coordinate 13,483 of JAISFT010000186.1, forward strand.
CCGGCGGGTTTTGGATCGCCTGGTAGGGTACAATCTTTCACCGCTGTTGTGGAAAAAAGTGAAGAACGGCCTGTCCGCGGGGAGGGTACAGTCCGTGGCCCTGCGGATAATCTGCGAGCGGGAAAAAGAGGTAGAATCTTTTACACCGGAAGAGTACTGGACCCTGGATGCGGATTTCAGGATTGGGCGGACCAGCTTTACCGCCCAACTGATAAATTGGCAGGGTCTTAAACCGGATCTGAAAAACGAGGATTCGGTTAATAAAATTATCGCGGAAATCGGGAACGCCGAATGTGTGGTCCGGGAAGTCCGGGAGACCGACAGAATCGTGCGGCCCCGGCCTCCTTTTACCACGAGCCAGATGCAGCAGACTGCGGCCAACCGTCTGGGCTTTACAGCCCGCAAAACCATGCAGGTGGCCCAGCAGTTGTATGAAGGAATCAACATCGGCGCTTCCCGGGTTGGGCTTATTACCTATATGCGTACCGATTCGGTGCGGGTATCCCAGACTGCCCTCAATGATCTGCGGGAATGGCTGGGCAAGAACTACCCCGGCGAAGTTCCCGAAAAGCCAAACGAATATTCGGTAGGGAAAAAGGCCCAGGATGCCCATGAGGCAATCCGGCCTACCTTTGTGAACTATACTCCCGATTCAATAAAGGAATATCTGGGCCGGGATCAACTGCGGCTTTACACGATTATCTGGGAACGTTTTGTTTCCAGCCAGATGACCAATGCCAAAAACCGGACTCTGAGCGCCGATATTGCCGCAGGGGAAGCGTTGTTCAGAATTACGGGGACTAAAATTATCGAAAAGGGATTCTACAAGGTAATCAAACTTCTGTCCGGCAAGGACGAAAGGGGCAATCCCTATCCATCGTTCAAAACCGGAGACACGGTGAAGGTGGACAAGTTCCATCCCGAACAGCACTTTACCCAGGGACCGCCCCGGTACAGTGACGCGTCCATCGTGCGGGTTCTGGAAGAAAAAGGCATCGGCCGGCCGTCTACCTACGCGCCGATAATTTCAGTACTCCTGGACCGTTATTACGTAACCCGGTCCAACAAGCAACTGGTGCCTACGGTTCTGGGCAAGCTGATAAACGATATGCTGGTAGAATATTTTCCCCATTATGTGAATGCCGACTTTACCGCCGATATGGAAAACAAGCTTGATGAGGTGGAAGACAACACCATCAAGTGGCCGGATATGATACGGGAATTTTGGGACCCCTTTAAGGATCGTCTGGATACGGTGGGGAAGACCCTGGAGTCCTATAAGGGATCCCTGGATGAGCCCACCGATTATATCTGCGAAAAATGCGGGAAGCCCATGATAAAAAAACTGGGCCGCTTTGGATTTTTCCTTGCCTGTTCCGGTTTTCCCGAGTGCAGGAATCCCAAGTCTATTCCCCTGGCAAAGTGCCCCAAATGCGGCGGTGATGTTGTGGCCCGGAAGAACCGGGGCAGAGGCAAGGAATTTTACGGCTGTACCAATTATCCTGCCTGTGATTTTATCAGCCACTATAAGCCCATCAACCAGAATTGTCCCAAGTGTGGTCAGTTCCTGGTGGAAAAATACGACAAGAGAAACGGCTACCATAAAGCCTGTATCAATCCGGATTGCGATTATCTTCACAGTGATGACGGGGACCTGGGTGGCGCCGATACCGGGGAAGGCGGCAGAGATGAAGAATAAAACGGTCCAGGGCGCTGGCCTTCCCCCCGTTGAAGACAGTTCTGCCGTAATTGGTGAATACCTTTCTTATTTGAAGGCGGTACGGGGAGTCTCGGATCGAACTATCGAAGCCTACAGTAAGGATCTGGCCCATTTTGTCAGCTATTGCGCCAACCTCGATTTGAATCCGGAGGAACTGGGCGCCAGGGAACTGCGGGGTTTTATTGCCGACCAAAGTACGGAAGGGGCCGCTGCGGTAAGTGTGAACCGGGCCTTGTCTTCCATTCGGGGCTTCTACCGCTGGCTGGTCCGTTTTGGCCGCCGGCAGGATAACCCCTGTGGCACCCTGCGGAACCTCAAGAGTCCCCAGAGTTTGCCCAGCTTTCTCTGGGAACCGGAGATGGCCCGGTTTGCCGTGCTTCCCGAAACAGCGGGGATTCTGTGGCCTGCCCGGGACAAGGCCCTGATCCTGACCATGTATTCTGCGGGTCTGCGGATCTCCGAGCTGGTTTCCCTTTCCCTGTCCCGGCTTGAGCCCGGTCTGGGGGGCGGACGGGTCATCGGCAAGGGAAACAAGGAACGCTTTGTATTTTTTTCCGATGAAGCCCGGGAAGCCCTGGCAGTCTACCTGCCGGAGCGTCAGAATCGAATCAAGGCAGACAGGAAGAATCCTGAGGACAAGGTTTTTCTCAACCGTAAAGGCGGGGCTATTTCGGTTCCCGGTGTACGGTGGATTATCACCAAATACGCAGAGCGCTCCGGTTTGGGTAAGCATATCCATCCCCACAGCCTGCGCCACAGTTTTGCTACACATTTGGTAAATTCGGGCTGCGATGTAAGGGTGGTACAGGAACTCCTGGGTCATGCCAGTCTTTCCACTACCCAGCGGTATACCCATGTGGATATTGAACGGCTCAAAAAGGTTTACGCGAAGGCCCATCCGCATGGTTAGAAGCGGGGAATAAAGCTTGAGGAGCGGAGAGTGAAGAAGAACAGGGATACACAGATACGATCTACCACAGTGCTGGTAGTACGCCGCGATGGCAAGGTTGCTATGGCCGGAGACGGACAGGTAACGATGGGCGAAACGGTGATGAAGAACAATGCCCGCAAGGTGCGCCGCCTTTCGGACGGCAAGGTCCTCTGCGGTTTTGCCGGCGCCACCGCCGATGCCTTTACGTTGTTTGACCGCTTTGAAGAAAAACTCAAGGAGTACTCCGGGGATCTTCGCAGGGCGGCGGTAGAACTGGCCAAGGACTGGCGGACCGACCGGACTCTGCGGCGTCTGGAGGCCCTGCTTTTGGCGGCGGATCTTACCGCTACCCTGCTTATATCCGGGACCGGGGATGTGATTGAGCCGGAGGAGGATGCCCTTGCCATTGGTTCCGGGGGTAATTATGCCTATGCCGCGGCCCTGGCTTATCTTGAGGGGAGCAATTTTTCCGCCTTGGAAATTGCGAAAAAGAGTCTTGGTATCGCGGGGAACATCTGTATCTACACCAATGGGCAGATCATGGTGGAGGAGTTGTCATGAATCAGACAGACGCGGATAAGCCGATTCTACGGGGAGAAGGACTTTCGCCCCGGGAGATTGTGGCGGAACTGGACAAGTATATCGTGGGGCAGAAAAAGGCCAAACGGGCAGTGGCGGTGGCCCTGAGAAACCGGGTCAGGCGGCTCAAGCTGGATCCTGATATGCGGGAAGATATCACCCCCAAGAACATCCTCATGATCGGTCCCACGGGGGTAGGAAAGACCGAGATTGCCCGCCGGCTCGCTAAACTGGTCCTTTCTCCGTTCATCAAGGTGGAGGCTACCAAGTATACCGAAGTGGGTTATGTGGGCCGGGATGTAGAATCCATGATTCGGGACCTTGCGGCCGTTGGTTTTCAGATGGTGAAACAGGAGATGCAGGAAAAGGTAAAGGTAGAGGCGGAAAAAAGGGCGGAGGAAGCCCTGCTGGATCTTCTGCTGCCACTGCCCGGTAAAAAAACCCGGGAGGCAAAACCAAAAGCCAGTTCCCTGGTTCGTCCCTTCTCCATCAACAATCCCGGAGAGCCGGGGATCATGGGGGCCGCTATTCAGGTTGGTTTTCCTATTTTTAAGCATCCGGCGAACAATGAAAATCCCCCCCAGGAAGAGGCTGCCCCCAAAGCGGT
>JAISFT010000216.1 GCA_031263435.1 Treponema sp.
GCCAAAAAAAAAAAAAATGCCCGGCGGAAAAAACCACCCAAAATATTGGAAGTTATAGTGGGGGGGTTTTTGTTAATACCCCCCCCCCCCCCCCCCCCCCCAATTCGATTTCTTCTGTATAAAGCAGTATGATACAAATGACCGGAAGGCAGACCGCACGGTAGACCCCCAGCGTTTTGAGCAGAAAAAGTTTCATCCCTTCAGTCTTTTTCAAGGCGTCCCTTCTGCGCTATGGTCATAACTTCCAGCCGGTCCTTGATACCCACTTTGGCATAGATTGAACTGATATAGTTGCGGACCGTCGGTTCGGATATAAAAAGGGCATCCGCTATTTTCTGGTTCGTATACCCCTTGCCCACCAGGGTCAGGATCTCCCGTTCCCGCCTGCCCAGACGGCCGACAATATCGCGGTATTCATCGTGATCTTCCGCCGTTTCCGGCCCTGGGGCGGTAAGGTGCAGGAGTTTTTCCAAAACCGTGGGGGAAAACAGCGCGGAACCCCGGAAAATAGCCCGGATGGAGGCGACCAAATCATCACTTTTGATGTTCTTGAGGATATATCCGTAGGCCCCGTTTTTTAGCGCGACTTCCACATAGTCGTCTTCCAGAAAGGTGGTAAGCATGACGATTTTTATCGCCGGATATTTCCGGTGGAGGATCTTCGCCGCCTCCACCCCGTCCATATCGGGCATCCTGATGTCCATCAGGATAATATCGGGCATTTCCGCTTCGGCCAGGGCGATTGCCTCCCGGCCGTTCATGGCAATGCCGGTTACCCGGATATCTTCCGCCAGGGTTTCCAGCATCAATTTAAGGTTATCCACAAAAAGCTGCTGATCATCGGCCAGGAGAATTCGTATCGGGGACGCTGAATTGGACATCACCCGGTCAATATACCACGGCTTTGGCGATAATACAATGATATATGTAACCCCCGCGTTCCCCATGGGAGGAAAAAAACTATGACATTTGTCATAAATAATCGTGATGCAATTATGATATAATTGTGATTGCAGCCCTGCTTCCGAAAAATTACCATATCTTATGGTCATCGTTGTAAAAAAAGACAAAAAGCGGAAGTGGACCAGGAACGACACCCAGCTTTTAACACTGGCGCTGCCGACCACGATATGGTTCTTTATCTTCGCATACCTCCCTATGGGCGGCGCGCTCATCGCTTTTAAGGAGTTCCGCCCGGCAAGCGGTTTTATCAAAAGCCTCTTTACCAGCCGCTGGGTAGGGCTTGAGAATTTTTATTTTCTGTTCGGTAATCCGATGGCCCTGTTGGCCATCCGCAACACCCTGCTCTACAACACGGCGCTGCTGACCCTGGGGCTGGTGGTTCCCGTAACCCTGGCGATCATCTTGAGCGAGGTCTGGAGTAAGGGCCTTGCCAAGCTCTACCAGACACTGATGTTCTTTCCGCATTTTATCTCCTGGGTGGTGGTGTCCGCCCTGGTGATGGGCTTTTTAAGCTACGACTGGGGCATCTTTAACCAGATAATTACCGCTTTTGGGGGAGAAAAGCGGTTCTTTTACCGGGAGGTTGGGATGTGGCCGCCTTTCCTGATTTTTATGAGCGTATGGAAGGGCATGGGAAACGGGATGGTCCTCTACCTGGCGGCCATTACCTCCCAGGACAAGAGCATCTACGAGGCGGCCATCATCGACGGCGCGACCAAATGGCAGCAGATATGGCGGATTACGATTCCCCTGCTCAAAAATATTATCGTGCTGATGCTGATCCTGTCGGCGGGATCGATCTTCCGCTCCGATTTCGGCCTCTTCTACCAGATCCCCCGGAATTCGGCGTTCTTATATGAGGTAGTTTGGACCATTGACGTGTTCGTGTACAAACAGTTGATGGAGTCCACCATCGGCATGGCTTCGGCTTCGGCAATCCTCCAGTCCGTGGTGAGCTGTGTTTTGATCCTGGCGGTGAACCGGATCGTCAAAAAAATCGATCCCGATTCGGCGATGATTTAAGGGAAGAGTATATGAACACCTATAAGAGCAATGTCCTCCGGTTTACCCGGGTCGGCCCCTTCAGCAATCTGCTTTTCAATCTGATCCTGCTGATCCTGGCCGCCCTGTGCATCATTCCCTTTATCCTGGTGGTTTCGATTTCCTTTTCCGACGAAGAAGCGGTATTTCTCTACGGTTACCGGCTTATCCCCAGGGCGGTATCAACGGCGGGCTACGCCTATCTCTGGTCCCAGCGAAACGTCATGATCAACGCCTTCGGCATGTCGGTGATGGTAACCGCGGCGGGGACGACCCTGGGGCTCCTCCTCAATTCGTCCCTGGGCTACGTGCTCTACCGCCGGGAATTCTTCCTCCGCCGGTTTTATATCTGGCTGGTGTTTATTCCCATGGTGTTCAGTGGCGGCATGGTGGCCGGGTTTTTCGTGATGACCCAGGTGCTCAGGCTGCGGAACAACCCTCTGGCGCTGATTCTGCCCGGCTGCGTATCCTCGTTTAATATCATTATCTTTCGGACTTTCTTCCGGACTACCATCCCCGACTCGGTGGTGGAGTCCGCCACCATGGACGGCGCAGGGCACTGGACCATATTTTTCCGCATCATCCTGCCCCTGTCCCTGCCGGTGCTGGCCACCATCGGCCTTTTTATGAGTTTCGGCTACTGGAACGACTGGTTTAGCTCCCTGCTCTATATTACGGACGCGCGGTTGTATACCCTGTCGGCCTATCTGAACAAGATATTGGCGGATATCACCGCTATCACCTCCAATACCCAGATGTTGGGGGCCAGCCAGGCCGAGATGCTGGCGCGGCTGCCCGCGGAATCGGCCCGGATGGGTATTGTGGTTATCACGGTGCTGCCTATTATCTGCACCTATCCGTTCTTCCAGCGCTACTTTATTTCAGGTCTTACGATAGGGGCGGTTAAAGGGTAACCCTACCCGCCCGTATCCGGACATATATTTTATTTTGTATGGAGGATTGAACAATGAAGAAAGCATTCGTACTCGCTTTAACCCTTGTATGCTTCGCGTCCCTGGCCTTTGGATCCGGGAGCGGGCAGAGCGGTTCCGTGCCGACTGTGGTATGGTACTCACCCCAACCGGCCACCGCGGCCCAGGATCTGGCGGATAACATCAAGATCATGAGCGATTATACCGAGCAGCAGATCGGCGTCCGCTTTGAGCTTCGGGACCTTCCCACGGAGACCAAAAACATCTTACTCAACTCGGGAGAGGCCTTTGATATCATGTTTACCCAGGGCTACGATGAGGCGCGTACCGGGGTATATGCGGATATTACCGACAAAGTCCAGACGGTAACCCCCGCGCTCTGGAACTACGTTCCCCAGATGCTCTGGGACGGGGTCCGGCTCGACAACAGGATCTATTTCGTACCAACCTATAAGGACGTGTCCGCAACGATTTTCCTGTTCTGGGACAAGAAGTATGTGGATAAGTACAACCTGAACACAGGCAAGCAGCCCTATACCCTGGAGGATTTTGACAAGGACCTCCGCACGGTCAAGGCCGGGGAAGGGCCCGCGTTCTATCCCTATATGAGCGCCGGGGCCAATGATCTGTGGCCTAACCTGTGGGACTTTGAAGGGGTCGGCGCGAGCGGCATCGGCGTCCGGATGAGCGATCCCGCCCGCCGGGTGGTGTCGACCCTGGAGCAGCCCGACACTCTGGCGAAGTACAAGATACTCCGGAGCTGGTACAAGGACGGCATCGTCAATCCCGACGCGCCCCAGATGACCCAGATCCCCCGGGGCCGGACCGTGAGCTTTGATATCGCCTGGCCCTCCAAGGCGGTGATTACCGCGCTGAGCGCAGGGATTGAAGCCTACGTGCCGGTTGAGCTGAATACCCCCTATATCAACACCGGCCAGGTCCGGGGTTCCCTCCAGGCCTTCGGCGCCAATTCCAGGAACCTGGACGCAGCCCTGAAGCTCATCGAACTGGTCAACACGGATCATAAGCTGCGGGATATGCTGGCCTTCGGCATCGAGGGCAGAAATTTCCGGTATGTATCCCCCAATGTGGTGGAACGGCTGACCGACAACTATACGCCGATGGAGTGGACTCAGGGGACCTTCTTTAACCTGTCCACCACCACGGATCAGTCGCCGACGACCTGGGACGAGGTACGTTCGCAGAACGAGCGGGGAGTCGCTTCATCGCTTCTCGGTTTTTCCTTTGATCCTTCTTCGTTCCGGAACGAAATTGCCAACATCAATACGGTGTATAGCCGGTACTCCATTGAACTGATCTACGGTGCGGATGAGCCCGAAACGCTTATCCCCCGGATCATGCGGGAACTCCGGACGGTCGGGTTTGACCGGGTATTCGCCGAAGCCCAGCGTCAGATCGACGAGTTTTTTAAGTAAAAAGACCAACCCTGAAGGGTAACGCGCGAACCCCGCCTGCGGCATAGCCCCGGGCGGGTTTTTTGTTTAGGCTTAAGGACGGGGCAGCCAATAAAGCTGTCCAAGCCGCCAGCGGAAGGAGTAACCCGCCGCTCCCTGGGGCAGGGGTTTTACGGTCAGGTTCGCCACGGCTGCGGCCCGGAAAGAGACGGCGGGCAGGGCGGGAACCGCGGCCGGGAGGCCGTCGGGGGTCAGGGCGGCGCAGAGTATTGCCCTGCCCATGGGGAGGCCGTCCGGCCCGCCGGGGACGGGGAGGTTCAGGACGGGCCCCCAGAACCGCAGATGCGGGGCGCTCCCCGCGTCGTCCGCAAAGCAAGGGCACTCCTCCTCCGCGCTCTCCCCTGCGGTGATTTTGCCCGCCTGTCCGTTGTCCAGAGTTGCCTGCCTGAGGGAAGCGGCCAGGGCCTTGAGCTCGGGGGGCGTGAGGGGGCGGTTGAGGCGGGCCAGGGGGGCGGCGGCCGGGAAGGACCACGCGCCGTGGAAGCCCGCGGCAAAGAGGGCGGGACGGCAGGCTTCCACCAGGCGGCGGCTGTCCCGGTGGGGGACGAGGACCGCAAAGCGGAAGAGGCCGCCGCCGCGCCGTGCCGGGCGGTGTCCGCTGCCGGTTTCAGCAATTCCTAATGTCAATAAAAGCGGTCGAAGCTGATTCATTTTTCCCCTCTATGGATTGCCTGTTCAAAATACCTTATCCATTGTATATTGTATAATGATCAAACAACAAAAATAATACGGAAGGAACCGTCATGAAATATAAAACAAAAGTCCTGGTCGAGCGCCTGATACCGGTATTCGAAAAATGGCCGGGGGTGGAATGCGTTTCCCTGAACGAGGCGGCCCTGCCCGATACCCTGGATCCCTATTTTGCCCTGATCCTGGATGTGTTCCACGACGGCGCCATTCCGGGGCCGGAGGAAAGGCACGCCCAGTACGGGGAGGATATTGCGGCTTTCGAGGCCACGAACCAGGAGAAAAAGGACCGGTTTCTGGCGGGGGATCTGCCGGTGCGTATCGAATACAAATCCACCGCCCAGA
>JAISFT010000012.1 GCA_031263435.1 Treponema sp.
GTAAGCGATATATTAAGTATAGAAAAAGAACTTGAACGGATAAATACGGAGATAGAACTACTGGAAGGGCGGATAAAATACGCGGAATTGAGTGTGGAGTATTCGGATATAACCGTTAGGTTTAGGGAAAAGGCAAAACCTGGCCCGTTTGGATGGATATTTTACGGGTTTTACCGCGGAATACGGTGGCTTTTTGTCTGGAACTAAAAAAACCGCTGTGAAACTCCGCAAAACCAAAACCGCGAAGTGCAAGGAAACTGCTTTCGCAGTAATCTCAAAGGCATGGATGCCGAACCAAAAACCCATAGGGTTTTTGGTTTTCTGAGTTTGCGCGGAGCGCAAACTCCCAAGACCCTGGAGTTTGGGACTTGTCCCAAACTCCGCAAAACCAAAACTGCGGAGCGTGCCGGCAGGAGGCCGGCTACAATGGTTTTATAAGTTTTTTGCGAAGCAAAAAACTTACAGCTCAAAAATGGCAGGGATGCCATTTTTGAGCAGCGCAAGGGATTGGAGGGGCGCTCAAGACCCGGAGGGTCTTGAGCGTTCGCGGCGCCGTCCGGCGCCGCGAATGGAGCGGAGCGGAACCCCGGAAAGCCCGGTCCGGCCGCAGGCCGGATGCGCCCAGAAAAAAAAGAACAAGAATTCCTGTGCGTTTATACTGATTTCGCCGCCGGTTTTGCTGTTGACGAAGCGGCCGGATCTGCTGAGGAAGCTGCCAGCTTTGCTGCCAGCGCAGCTGCGGTGTCGTAGATGATCCGGTATACTTCTTCGATTTTGTCCTCGTCGATGCCCGCAAAGGTCACCCGCAAATAGCGGTCCCCCAGGGAGATGGCGCCGATGCCACGGGTGTAGAGAAGCTCCTGCCGCAGTTTTTCTGCGCTTATGCCTTCGCAGCGGAAGCACATAAAGTAACCTGAATTGAAGGGCAGTGGTTTTAAGGCAGGATGCGGAGCATTACTGCGGATAAAGGCCTGTACTTTTTTGTAGCGGTTCTTGAGGATATTGAGAAAGCCCTCTTTTTCCGAAGGGGTCCGTTTGTCTTCCATGGCCCGGAGCATGATGTACTGGGCGGGGGTATTGGCGCAGGACACGGAGGAACGGATGGCCCCCATGAGTTTGTAAGTAAGGGCCTCGTAGTGGGCAGGGCCCAGGCTGCGGCAGGCATAGGTAACAAAACCCATGCGGAGACCCCAGATGTAGTCTTCTTTGATGGGGCCGTCAATTTTAACGGCGAGGATTCTGTCGTGGAGGGAGGAAAAACGGACAAAGGCGGATTCCCTGCTTACGTCGTCTTCGTAAAGAAGGCCGAAGTAGGCGTCATCGCAGATCACCAGCACATCGGCCCCGGAGTCCGCCGCCTCCCGCAGTATTTCTACCAGCGTTTCTTCCTCCGCGGGGGTGGGGGAATAGCCGGAGGGGTTATTGGGAAAGTTCAGCAATATTCGCACGGCGCCGGTTTTTGCCTCTTCCTGTACCGCCTTTCTGATGGAATCCAGATCAAGTCCGGGGCCTGTGCCGAAGAACGGAACTTCCCGGATCTGCGCCCCCCGGCGGGTATGAAAAACAAGGTCGTAGTTATCCCAGCAGGGATCGCTTACCAGGAGCCGGTCCCCTTCGTCAAAAAACATGTCCGCGGTATAGGAAAGGCCCGCGGTAAGACCCGGTACTACTGCGGGCAGGGAAATATGTTCCGCATCTATCGAAGGGTTCTTTTGGGTGATAAGATCTTTCCAGACCAGCCGGGCCTTTTCCACCCCTGCGGTGGGCGCGTAGATCACCGACTCCTCCGCTTTCAGGGTGGGCATACAGTCCGCAATGGCGGAGAGGATGAGGGGCCGGCCGTTTTGGAAGGCCATGCCGATGGTTCCGTTTGCCATATGGGCCGATCGTTTTGCCTCTGTGGATTGGGCGATAATACCCCGTGGAAAATAAAAACGGCGGCCCAGGTCGGAGAGAAGCCGGGATACTACAGTACCCTCTAAAACCCTGTTGAGTTCTTCCGCGGAACTGATCATAAGGGTTCTATCTTTATAAAAAGCTCTTACTTAGTCAACGGTATGTGGGGTAGAATGGACTTTATGGATTTTTGGCAGGGAGATGATGAACAGTACGGGGCTGCCGGCGGCCGGCAGTTTTATGATAGCGGACAAGTTGTGGAGGATCTTCGGGAATTTGACGCCGGAAAGCTGGTTGAGCGGGCGGCGGAACTGATTGAGAGCTGCCGCCGGGAGCTGGCGAAGCGGATTGTGGGTCAGGAAGACATGATCAACGGCCTTTTGGCCGCCCTGGTTGCCGGGGGACATATTCTGCTGGAAGGGGTGCCGGGGCTGGCGAAGACTACGGCGGTCAAGAGTCTGGCGGAGATAACGGGACTTTTGTTCAAACGAATACAGTTTACCCCGGATCTGCTGCCCGCGGACCTTACGGGCACCCTGATCTGGGAGCAGGATCGCGGTACCTTTTCGGTCCGCCGTGGGCCGGTCTTTGCCAATGTGATTCTGGCGGATGAGATTAACCGGGCCCCCGCCAAGGTCCAGTCCGCCCTGCTGGAGGCCATGCAGGAAGGGCAGGTAACCATTGGGGATCAGAGCCACCCTTTGCCGGATCCGTTTTTTGTCCTTGCTACCCAGAATCCCATTGAGCATGAAGGGACCTACGCCCTGCCCGAGGCGGAACTCGACCGGTTTTTGCTGAAGATCCTTTTGGGCTATCCTGACCCGGAGGAGGAGATCCGCGTGATGAAGCAGGCCGCTCCCCTGTCCGGCCGGGGCGACGGTTCCTCCGCCCTGCTTGTCCCGGTTTTGAACCGGGAAATTCTGGATTTTCTGCGCCGTGCTGCGGAGCAGGTCCGGGTAGACCAGGGGATTGAACGCTACATGGTGGCTGCGGTGGCTGCCACCCGGCCCCCGGCGGCTGTTCTTCCGGTAAGCGGCGCCGCGTTTTCCCGGGACTACGGAAGCGCCCAGGGCGGTCCCCCTGCCCGGCGCGGTCAGGAGGGGATCTACCGCTATATCGCCTTTGGCGCTTCCCCCCGGGGGACCATTGCCCTGCACCGGATCGCCCGGATCCTCGCCCTCTTTAACGGCCGGTCCTATGTCGGTCCCGAAGACGTTAAGGCCGCGGCCTATCCGGTGCTGCGCCACCGGATTGTCCTTTCCTACGAGGCGGAGGCCGATGGTCTGGATGCCGATACGGTGATCTCCCGGCTCCTGGCCTTTGTCCCCCTGCCCTAATCTGCCTGAATTCGCCATGGATCGATGGGATTTACTGCGTAAAGTTACCGTTTTTCCCCTCAGCGCCGGGGGGCTTTCGGAAGAACTCCTTTCCGGGAGTTTCCGTTCGGTCTTTAAGGGCCAGGGCATAGAATTTGACGAGGCCCGGCACTACCAGACCGGGGATGACGCCCGCTTTATCGACTGGAATGTCAGCGCCCGCCTGGGGGAACCCTATGTAAAGATGTACCGGGAGGAACGGGAACTTTCGGTTTTTATCATTTTGGATACCTCCCCCTCCATGTTTACTTCCCCCTGGTCTCCCGGGGCCGGCGCCGGGGGGATGAGCGCCTACGATCAGGGGGTTTTGGCCGCCGCGCGTATCGCCTTTTCCGCGGAAAAGGCGGGGCAGCGGGTGGGGGCCCTTTTTTTTGACCGGGACATTGTCCAGGTCTTCCCCCCCCGGAAGGGGCGGCGGCATATCATGAGGATTCTCGGCGCGGCAGCGGTCCTTGACGGCGGAAACGGGGATTCCCCGGCAGCCGGGAAGACCACCGGGGAAGGGGCCGGGAAGGCCGGTCCCCTGTACCAGGACAGCAACCTGGGGGCCGCCCTGCGGGGCACGGGGCGGCTTTTGAAGCGGCGCAGCCTGGTGGTCCTGATCAGCGATTTCTTTACCTCCGCGTGGGAGCAGGAGTTTGAGGACCTGGCGATACGGCACGATCTTATCGCTATTGGAATGGGAAGTTCCCCGGATCAGGAATTTCCCGATCTTGGGCTGGTTCCGCTGGAAGACCCGGAGACGGGGGTACATTTTTACGGGGCCTCCGGGCTTCCCGGCTTCCGCAAAGCCTGGGCCCGCTGGCGCCGGGAAAGGCGCGAGGTGGTGGAGGGGCTCTGCCGCCGTTCCGGTGCGGCCAGTTTGTTTTT
>JAISFT010000213.1 GCA_031263435.1 Treponema sp.
GTTTTTTCTACTTTTTCCAGGAATCCTTTATATCCCTTCGGTGGATCACCAGACCCCGCCAGGGACTCCCCGGCTTTACCGCAGGTAAAGCCGGAACGCGCAAGGGATAGAAGCGGAAATACCGCAGACCCCCCGGCCATTAGCCGTCCTATACCTCCTCCTCTGTAACGACCCGCCTATATGAGTACAGCGGGGCTGGGGAAGAGACCGGGAAAATATTTGGAATTCCCTGCCGTAGCGTATCGCAGATAGCGGAGGCAGGCTCTACAAGCAGTTTCCCGGGATTTTTCCCAGCCCCGCTATACACATATTGGATGGGTCGAGGAATTGAAGCGGATAGCCCGGTCCCCGGTTCTGCGAGTCCCGGCGGACTCGCAGAACCGGGGATGCGCCCAAATTTTTAAAAATATTCGTAGGGGTACATTGCTGCCCTAAATCGAATTTTTCTTGACAAAATCCACTACTTCGTCAACTTTGCCGAATACCAGGCCCGTTACCGTGTCGGCGCAGCCGTAGTATATGGCCATTCTGCCGGTTTCCCCGTCCACGAGCGCGGCACAGGGGAAGGTAACGTTGGGGACGTCCCCGGCCAGTTCGTAGGGGGTCTGGGGGGAAATAAGATAGGGCCGGGACCGGGCGATGAGCTGCCAGGGTTTGTCCAAGTCGAGGAGCGCGGCGCCGAAGGAATAGACAAAGCCGTTGCAGCTTGTTAATACCCCGTGGTAGATGAGGAGCCAGCCTTCGGTGGTTTCTATGGGCGCGGGCCCCGCCCCGACCTTGGTACACTGCCAGGCGCTTTTCTCGAAGGGGGTGGGGGACATGACGTGGCGGTGTTTGCCCCAATAGACGAGATCGGGGCTTTCCGAATAGACGATGTCCCCAAAGGGGGTATGGCCTGAATCGCTGGGCCGGCTGTACAGGGCATAGTTGTTCCCGATTTTCCGGGGGAAGAGTACGCCGTTCCGGTTGTAGGGCATGAGGATGTTTTCCATCTGGTAGAACTGCTCAAAATCCCGGGTATAGCCCAGGCCGATGGTTGGGCCGAAGTAGCCGTTGCACCAGATGATGTACCAGCGGTCTTCCACAAAAACCACTCTGGGGTCGTACTTATACTGGGAATCGGGAAGGCTTGGGTCGGTTTTTACGAAGGGAATGGGGTCGTCCGCGATGGCCCAGTTGATCCCGTCCCTGCTCTGTCCGGCGTGGATATTCATGCGCCGGGCGGTGTCGTCGCAGCGGAATACTCCGGCAAACTCCCCTTTGAAGGGAACGACGGCGCTGTTAAAAATGCTGTTGGACCGGCGGGTTAGATTCCGGGGGATCACCGGGTTCTTTGAATAGCGCCACAGGGGCTCCTCCCGGCCGGTGTTTCCCTGCCGGGGGGGATCCTCCCAGGGGATGTTCGGCAGGGGCGCCGCGTTTTTCAGAATACTCATACCATGCTCCTTGCTTTGGTTTTCCGGGCCCTGGTGGAACAGGCTGTTCCGTGGGTCACGTTTAGGCTCCTAGGTTTTTCGGCGGGTGTCCCGTTCGTTTTCCCGCTTTTCGATGGCGCCCTTGAGGGAGACAAGCTCCGAGAGGATGTTCTTGATCTCCGGGTCCGAGGCGGAGACGGATTCGGCGCTTTCTTCCGCGAAGCAGCGGTATACTTCGTTCCCCAGGCGTTCCAGGAGTTTCCGGGCCTGGCCTTCCATTTGTTTTATTTCCAGGGCTAAAACTCCCCGTTCTCCCAGGTCCTGGGCCTTTGCCCCTGCCTTGGAAAGGAATTCCTTCGACGCCTGGGCGCCCTGATCCAGCAAATTCCGCATCCGGTCACTGAATGCCATAGTTCTCTCCTTCTACCCTGTGGGTAATGTTTTATTCGGCCGATGGTATCTTGCGGCGGGGTTCTTCATCGGGCCGGCTCAAACTGCAGGCCCCGGTACTCGTCCCGTCCCAGCATGATATTGAGGCACTGTACTGCGGCGCCGGAGGCGCCTTTGCCCAGGTTATCAAAACGGGCCATGAGCAGGACCCGGTCCCCGCCGCCGGTGATCCAAATTTCCAGATCGTCCCGGTCCGCGAGGGTGTTGGCGGCCAGGTCCTGGGGTTCGCCTCCCATCACATGGATGAGGGGCTGATCGCGGTAGTAGTCCGCAAAAAAATCTATGAATTTTCCGGCTGAAAGGGGGGGCCCAAGGTCTTCGCGGATCAGATCCTCCGCGCCCAGGCCGATGGATACGAGCATGCCGGTGTAATAATCGTCCACGATGGGGTGGAAGAGGGGAGGCTTTTCCAGGCCCGCGATGATCTGCATCTCCGGGAGGTGTTTGTGCTGCAGGGTGAGGCCGTACTGCCGGGGGGAGTAGTAGTCCCGGGGCCGCCCGGGGTCCTGGTACGCGGCGATCATGGTTTTGCCGCCGCCGGAATAGCCGCTGAGGGAATGGCAGTGAAGGCGGAGGGAGGGGGCTATGAGGCCGCCCCGGAGCAGCGGGGAAGCGAGGGCAAGGAAACCGGTGGCATGGCAGCCGGGAACGGCCACCCGCGGGGCGGTCCTGATGAGGTCCCGGTACCGGGAACCGGCAGGGGCCGGGGGCTTTAATTCCGCAAATCCGTAGACCCAGTCCGGCCTGGTACGGTGGGCGGTACTGGCGTCGATGATTCTGGCCTGCGCCGGGGCGGCGGACACGAGTTCCCGGGCGGCCGCATCGGGGAGGCAGAGTACGCCGAGATCCGAGCGGCCCAGGGCCTCCAGACGGCAGGAGAGGTCCTTCCGCTGTTCCCCGTCCAGGACGATGAGTTCAATATCATCTTCCCCCTCAAGGCGGTCCTGTATCCGCAGTCCTGTGGTTCCCGAAGCGCCGTCAACATACACTGAGTATTGTGCCACATCTGCCTCCGTGGGCGCAGTAGAGGGGGGCCGGCAGCACAGTTGCCGCGACTTCCCCCCCTTATGCTTTCCGCTTGATCCCCAGGATGGTTAGATCGTCGTACTGCTCATCCTCGTTGAGATGAGTATAGTACATATAGGAATTGTTTCCAGTGTTTTCCCGGGTCCGGGAACAGTAGGTCCGGTATTGGAAGAAATGGGTGGCAAGGAATGTGTCCAGTTTCCTGTCCACGAGGACCCGGCTGTCCTCCCCTGAGCGGGGGTCCTTGTAACAGCGGAATATCTTTTCCACGGATACGAGGGCCATGATCACTTCCTCCACGGTTCCCCGGCACATGGTAAAGTCGAAGCGGAGGTCCGATCCGAATTGCTCCGGGTTGTGCCATTTGTGGAGGCTGTAGGTTTGCCGGTTCATGACGGCGTTGATGATCGCCTCCACCCGGGCGGACCCCAGTTCTTCATCCCCCTGGCCGACGATATGGTTTTCGTGGAGGGCGCCGGGGAGGCCCTGGCTACAGGTGAGTTCCCGGAATTCCGCGTCCCGGAAACGGCGCTTGGCTTCTTCGATGCCGTCGGTGTAGAGGAAAAGGATGTCTCCTTTGTCCAGGGGCAGGGTTACGATGGGGTAGCCTCCCCTGGACCGGACCATGAAATTGGGGAGGACTCCGGTGGCGGGGGTCTCCGGCAGAACGAGGGTTTTTACTTTGCCTTCCGAGGCGTCGAAGAAGTGGACGATGTTGTCGCCGGCGTTACAGAAGCGCAGGATGCCGGTTTGGGAATCGAACAGGCAGAGGGTAAAGGCGGCAAAGCGGTCTTTGAAGCCCAGGGTCTCGATAAAATCGTTGATGTGGTAGACGAGTTCTTCGATGTGCATTCCTTTTTCGCTGGGGGTCCACTGTTTGAAGTGGTTGAGGAACATGGTGGCTATCTGAATCATGATGAGGGCCGCGGGGATCCCCTTTCCCGCGACATCGCACTTGATGATAGCGTAATAGCGGCCGTCGAGGTCCTGGTAGTCGAAGTAATCCCCGGAGACTCCCTTGGCCCCCTCGTAATAGCCGAAGAATTCGGCGCCGGGGGTCTCTTTGAAACCGGTGCTGAGTTTGTTCCCGTCCTTGTCCAGTTCCAGGGGGATGAACCGCTTCTGGATTTCCTTGCCGATGGAAAGATCCGATGCGGCGATGGCGGCCTTGGCCAGGCCGTGGGTCATTTCGTTGATGGTGGCCCCCAGGACGGCGATCTCGTCCCGGGTTTTGACGGGTATATCCAGGCCGGCCAGTTTTGACTTGTCCTCCGTGTCCCGGATCCGCTCGACATGTTCCGCCAGCCGGATGATGGGACGGATGATGAGGGAGGAGAAGATCAGGGCGCCTGCGGTTCCGATACCCAGGGCCGCCAGGGCCACCAGGAGGATGATCCGCAGCAGATCGACCTGATCCCGGGCGATCTGCTGCCGGATGGAATCCAGGGAGACTTCCAGCCGGATGAGGCCCCGGAAATAGCCCTCATCCTGTCCCTGCCGGTAGCCTTGTTGGTAACTTTGCCGGTAGCTCTGCTGATAGTCCGGCCGATAGAGGACGGGCCTGAAGAAGACATAGGTCTGGTCTTTCCGCCAATCTACCCGGCTGCCGGGAAAGGCCGGCTCCGATCCTATTTCCTTGCCCAGGGCCGCCAGTTCTTCGGTAAGCCGGGTTTCCAGGGAAGCGATGCTTGTCCGGATATCGGCAAGGCGCTGCCGGCCTTCGCCACCGGGCAGCGCTGCCAGGGAAGCGGCGACGGCCTGTTCCTCCGCGCCGAGTTCCGCAATGATCCGGGAGAGGCCGCCGGTGTTTTCCCGGGCGGCCCGGTTCAGCTCCGCCTCGATCGATTGCAGCCGGGGGCTGAGCAGGTCGTGGAGCCGGGAAACGCCGGGCCGGAATTCGGCGGTATCGATCTTGGAGAGGATGGCGGGATCGTTGGTGGCCCATACATAGTCGCTGAAACCGGTATCGCCGTCCCGGGAGGCGGTGATGGTGATGTAGCGGGCCTCCGGTATGACGGCGCTCTGATCCGGCAGGAGGCCCAGTTCCGGGATATCCTTCCCCGGCAGGTAGGCCCTGGCGCCGGCAGCCAGGCCCTCCAGAAGGACCCGGGAGCGGTCTCTGAGGCTCCGGAGCAGGGTCTGTTCCTGGGTGGCCGTCATCATGTAGTAGAGGGGAACGGAGACCAGGGTTACGACGAAGAGAACCAGCACGATGGTGAAGCATGCAATTTTCCCCCGCAGACCCAGTCCCCGCCGCCGCCGCAGTGCGGCAAGGTGCCTTTTCTTTTCCAG
>JAISFT010000258.1 GCA_031263435.1 Treponema sp.
GGAGGGACGAGGCAGGATGCCGGGTTCCGGAGGGCAAGCCTTGTCGCTCCCATAAAACCGCCGCAGGCGGATTTTTTTTGGAGTTTTCCGCGGGAAACTCCATTTTTGTTTTGAGTAAAACGGGCAGTAGCGCAGTTGGTAGCGCGCTTGGTTCGGGACCAAGAGGTCGCGGGTTCGACTCCCGCCTACCCGAGGCACGGAGACAGCCGGAGCAAGTTCCGGACCATGGGATCTGGTCTTCCAGACAATATCGTGGACAGGCACGGGAATGGACAGACGCAACACCTGAAGGCTTAACATGCCGGGGGGACCATCATGCTGATGACAGAAGAAAAGCGTCAAATACTCGCCAATATGGTAACCGCTCCCTATGTGGCCCTGGCCACCATGTTGATACCCAAGGCCAGGAAGTCCAGCGGCAACCAGTTCCGCCATCAGGTGGAAACCAGGGCTATCCTTATTGATTACGGTTATATCAGCGCGATTCTGCATAAGGCCGCCCTTACCCATGATATTCTGGAAGATCTGGAAGATTTTGATGTCAATCTGCTGAAAAACGCCGATGCCGACGGCCCCGCTGTCTATGAGCTTGTCATGGAAGTTACCCGGCAGAGGGGGGAAAACAAACCCGACTTTCTCCGCAGAATCTACGAACGGGGCAGTTGGAACGCCAAACTTATAAAATGTGCGGACCGGATAAGCAATATGATCGCCCTGGGCCTCGGACTCAACACAGAACAGACCTTCATCAAAAGGTACTGCGAAGAAACAGAGGAGTTCATCCTACCCATCGCCCGGCTGGTGGACCGTGATATGTGCACGGAGCTTACGGATCTTATCGATTCGAGGCGTAAACTGCTCAGCCTGGGCATAAGCTCCAGACCGGAACGGCTTTTGGCATCATACTAGACCGCCGGGCCCTCTTTTGCTATGCTGGTGGTTCAGAAAACAGAAATTCGGATAAGAGGTGTAAGCTTTTATGGCAATGAAGGTGAAGAAGCCGCCAGCGCGGGGGGAAGATTCGGCACAATCGGAGTTCATCCGCCGCTTTAAGGCAAATCCGGCCATTTTTATCGGAACCGTAGTGGTTCTCATCATCGTGATAGTCGCCTTTGTGTTTGTCCCCGCCATTGTGCCCAATGTCAGCGGATTTGGGGTGGATTATACCTTTGGCTACTACGACAAAACCCCCATCAGTTACCGGCCGGGCAATTATTTTGCCCAAATGTACGAACAGCTTTCCCGGCAAAGCCAGGGAACCTACAGCCAGGAAGATGCTGAATACATGGATTTCCAGATCTGGTGGAATTCCTACCGATCCGCCATTGTGCATACAGCGATCCTTGACGAGATGGGGAAGGCCGGCTACGAACCTTCCAAAGCGCTGGTTGACCGGGAAGTGGCCCAGGCATTCCAGATAAACGGCCGTTTTGATGCGGCCGCCTACCGTCAGTTGAACAATTCCAGGAAGATCGCCCTGTGGCGGGACGCCCAGGAACAGATCATTACCGACACCTATTTCCAGGATCAGTACGGACTCCTGAAGCCCGCGGGGGAAGAAGATTTTGTCGTTGAGATGGCCGCCGTCCAGCGCCGTTTCGAAGGGACCGCCTTTAATTTGCAGGATTACCCGGAAACAGAATTAAACGTCTATGCGGCCCAAAACGCTGCCCTGTTTAACACTGTTCATTTCTCCCGGGTTACCATCACTTCGGGAGAGCGGGAGGCCCGGCAAATCCTCGCCTCGGTAAGGGACGGTACCCAGAGTTTTGACGAGGCAGCGCGGAACCAGTCCCAGGACAGCTATGCTGAGCGGGGGGGCGACATGGGGGTCCAGATGGCCTACGAAATGGCCTCCCTCATAAGCGACGAGGCTGAACGGGACAAGGTTTTGGCCCTTAAAAGGGGTGAAATTAGCGATCTCGTTGCTACCGGGGAAAGCTGGCTCTTTTTCCGGGCGGAGGAGGACCCCGTGGCCGCGGATACCACCGATGCCTCCCAACTGGAAAAGATCCGATCTTACCTGCTCCGCTTCGAAAGGGGCCGAATGGTAGATTACTTTGCCGGCAAGGCGGAAGAACTTCGGACCAGTGCCGAAGCCAACGGGTTTGACAATGCCATCGAAGAAGCGGGACTGAAAAAGTTCAGCTTTGGCCCCCTGCCAATCAACTACGGCAATCTGTCGATCTTTCCCCGGCTTGCGGGTGTTGAAGATTTCACCGATGCGGCCCTGTCCAACTTCGCCGTAACCGATAGTTTTTGGCGAATCGCGTTTACTACCCCCCTGGGTACTATCTCCGAACCCTTGGAACTGGGGGATCAGGTGCTGGTCCTCTTGCCCCAGGAAGGGGAAATTAGCGAAAACAGCGACAGCAATACCAGGCTTATCTTCCAGTATTCCCAGGATATCGACAGCAATATTCAGGCTTTCTTTATCCAGAGTCCGAAATTCAAGGACCAGTTTTGGGAAACCTACAGCCAGTTCCTGACCTACTGAGTCGTCCCGTACTGCCGTGCTGATAAACCCCCCGCGGACTACCTGCCGCGGGGACTACAAATCCGGGGATCTTCACCATGTCTGACGAACATCCCTGCCGGATCAGGGCGCAGCGGGGTTTTTCCGTCCGTTTCAGGGGAAAGACCCTGCTTTCCACCGTCGATCCCGTCGGCCAGGCCGAGCGGGCGGCGGAGGCCGCTCCGCTTCGGGATTCTACCCTCTACCTTTGTCCTTCCCCCCTCTTCGGCTACGGCTTGTCCCGGCTTCTGGACCGGATTGAAGCAGGGGGGCTTGATTCTGCGATCCTCTGCGTAGAAGCGGACAGGGAATTGATGAACCTTTCCCTGGAAGGTGATCCGGATGAAACGGGCACGCTCCCCGCCCTGCTCCGCCGGCCCCGGTTATCCATGCTGGGCATTGCCGGGGCCGGTCCCCGGCCGGAGGAGACGCCGGAGGAAAGCGCTGAGCAGGTCTGCGCCTTTGTCCGGCGGCATTGGGGGAGCCGCCGCTTCCGCCGGGTAGAGGCGCTGCGCCTTTCCGGGGCATGGCAGCTTTACCCGGAATTGTACGCCGCCCTGGCGGAGGCGCTCCGGGCCGGCATAGCAGCGGACTGGTCCAATGCCATGACTCTGGTAAAGCTGGGACGGCGCTATACCAGGAACCTTATCCGCAACTTGGCCTTTATCCCCCGCTGCCCTTCCCTTGCCGCCCTCTCCTACGGCAGGGACCCCATCCTGGTTCTGGGCGCTGGTCCTTCTCTCGATCCCTTCCTCCGGGTCCTGGCCAACCATTCTCCGCAGATAATAATAGATGAAAGGAATTTCAGGATCGTCTGCGTTGATACGGCAGTCCCCAGCCTGAAGGCCCGGGGCATACGGCCGGATCTGGTCATTGCCCTGGAAAGTCAGCAGTGGAACCTGCGGGACTTCATCGGCGCGAGGGGCTGGGGGGTTCCCCTGGCGATGGACCTGTCCGCCCTCCCCGCCACGGCACGGGTTCTGGGGGGGCCCTGTTACAGCTTTTTTACCCCCTGGACCAGGATGGCGCTTTTTAAGCGGCTGGAGGCAGCGGGGCTGCTCCCGGAGCAGTTTCCGCCCCTGGGCTCCGTGGGGCTCAGCGCCGTGGCCGCGGCCCTCAGACTGAGCGCCGGGCCGATGATCGTCTGCGGCATCGACTTTTCCTTTACCGCGGACAGCTACCATGCCCGTTCTACGCCGGGGCACCGGGAAAAACTCCGGGGACAGAACCGCTTCCGGGGCATCCTCAACCCAGCGGCTGCGTTTCGCGGCGGCGCGTTCGCCGCCCTTTCAAAGTCCGGGCAGCTGGTCCGCAGCGATCCGGCCATGCGGAACTACCGGGACCTCTTTGAGCAGGAATTTGCCGGGGAAGAACGGCTTAAAGACACCGAAGGTTCCGGCCTTCCCCTGGGGATTCCCAGCCTGAGCCATGAGGCGGCCGCGGCGATCCTCTGGGCCGGAACCGGCGAAGGTCCAGGAACCGGGGGCGAAAAGCCGGGCATACGGGCCGGAACGGCGGACTACGATAAGGCCCGGCGGCTTACATCCTTCATCCAAAAGGAGCTGGAAGCCCTGGGGCGTCTGCGGGACATCTTACAGGGGAAATGCAGCGCCGGACCCGGGGAACTGGACAGCCTCCTCGATTTTTGCGATTGTCTCTGGGCCCACTTCCCCGAGTGCGCGGCCGCAGACCGCCGGCCGCAGACCGTGGATATTTCCTTCCTCAAGCGGGTACGGACGGAAATAGAACCCCTCATGGGGCTCTGGGAGCTTACCCTAGCCGCCTGCGAGGATTAGTACCCGGACAGCAGGGATGCCGAACCAAAACGCTTGAGCGTTTTGGTTTTCGGAGTTTGGGGCTTTGCCCCAAACTCCCAAGGCGAAAGCCGCAGGCTTTCGCCCGCGCAAGGGATAGGAGGGGCGCGTGTCCACCGCAGGTGGACTTAGCGGCCACCACAGGACCGCCGAAGGCGGACGCCTTCGGCGGGACGAGGAGGCCGGAGCGAAGCGGAGCCCCGGATAGCCCGGTTTTTTGCGGAGCAAAAAATGCGCCCTAATGACCGAAAAAAACCAAATGACCCTTACCGGGCGATCATTCCTCCTTGGTTTTAAGGACTGCCAGGAAGGCGCTCTGGGGTAGTTCCACCTCCCCCACGGTCTTCATCCGCTTCTTCCCCTCTTTTTGCTTTTCCAGGAGCTTCCGCTTGCGGGTAATGTCGCCGCCATAACACTTGGCAAGCACGTCCTTGCGCAGGGCATTTACCGTCTCCCTGGCGATAATCTGGCTGCCTATGGCCCCCTGGATGGGGATTTTGAACTGCTGCCGGGGAATCTCATCCCGGAGCCGTTCACAGCTCATGCGGGCCCTTCCCTGGGCGTTCCCGCGGAACACCAGGCAGGACAGGGCATCCACCGCCTTGCCGTTGAGAAGAACATCCAGCTTGGCAAGTTCCGTAGCCTTGTAGGCGGTAATATCGTAATCAAAGGAGGCGTAGCCCCGGCTGATGCTCTT
>JAISFT010000013.1 GCA_031263435.1 Treponema sp.
GACGGGGCCCGGGAATGTGCCATCGAGGTGAATTCCTTCTCCAAGCCCGCGGGCTTTACCGGGGTCCGGCTGGGCTGGACCATCGTTCCCCGGGAACTGCGTTATGCGGGGGGGGAAAGCGTGAACGCCGATTGGGCGCGGGTTACGGGGACCATCTTCAACGGCGCCTCCAATATCGCCCAGGCGGGGGCCCTGGCGGCCCTGGATGATGAGGGCATCAAAGAAATGCGGGCCCTCTGCGACTTCTACCTGGGAAACGCCGCCCTGATCCGGGAAGCCCTGGGGAAGCTGGGAATTTCCTGCGTAGGGGGCGATAATTCCCCCTACATCTGGGCCCGTTTCCCCGGCAGGGACAGTTGGGAGGTGTTCAACGAGATCCTTGAAAAATGCCAGGTAATAACCACACCGGGGGCAGGTTTTGGACCGGCGGGACAAGGCTTTATCCGTTTTTCCGCATTCGGCCACCGCACCGATGTAGAAGAAGCAGTCAGGCGGCTTTCGCGCCTGTAAAGGAGTCGGTATGTTCCACCGCCGCGGGCTAAGGGGTTTTGTTCTCTTCTTCTGCATCGTTCCGGTCTTTGCCCAGACCCCGCTGGCCCAGGGCCCGGACCCCCGGACGCTGCAGGAATTTGTGGGATATATCAACCAGAGTTTCCGTCCCGAAACCGTGAGCCTGATGCAGAACATCGCAGAGGAACTGGAACAACGGGGGCAGAGGGATGCCGCCAGGGGCATCGAAGACTACCTGCAGGGAAGCTGCGGCACCGGTTTAGTCTACGTGGGCGCAGACGGCGCCAACTACATCATCACCAGCCACCGTATCATCAGCCAGGCCGAAGGGCTTTCTATAACTTTTGAAAAACCGGATGGCAGCAGGACCAGTTTTACCGGACTTTCCATTGCGGCGGCGGACGAGGAAATGGATCTTGCCCTTCTGGTCTTTGAAAACGGGGAACGGCCCTTTAGCGAGGGGCCTCCCCTGCTGGGCCGGCAGTTGTGGATGGAGGAAACCGTTTATGCCGCCGGATTTTCCGGCGCCGGGAAATCCAACGAAGGAGAATCCGGTGCGGGAACCACAGCGGTCTGGGAAATCGAGCAGGGCGAAGTTTCCGATCTTTATGTCTATATTCCCGGCAACGATGAAATCATGCGGATGAGGGGGCCCTATATCCGGCATACTGCCCCGGTGGATTCGGGAAATTCGGGGGGGCCTCTCCTGGCGAGGGCCCCGGGGGCCCCGGCGGGCTATGCCGTTGCGGGGATCAACACCCTGAGCGCCTGGAACCAGGCCCGGGCTTGGGACCGGGCCCCGGACCAGGGGGCCAATTACGCCATACCCATTGACCGGGTGGAAGATTTTTTGCAGGAGGTTTTGGGGGCCAGGAACGACCGGATCGCGCTGGAGGAGCGCCTGCTTGCCTTTACCCAGGGCTTGACGGTCTCCCACTTATCGTACCAGCACATCGCCAGGTACCTTTCCAACAGTTTTACTGCGGAAAACGCCGGGCCTGCCCTTATGCTGATGCTCGAAGCCGCCCCCGGACCGGTTCTTGAAAACACCATGCGGGCCTTTAACGATTCGCCGCTGGAGGGGATAAATCTGGCGGTGGCCTGGGCCGTCGGGGATTATTTGCAGAGGGAACATACCGGCGCGCTGGATGTGGAAACGATAGAAAGTCTCAATCAGACACATTACTTTATAAGCTTCCAAAACTCCGGCATGCCGAACCGTTCCGCGGGTGTACCGGATAATTCCGAATGGGTAAACGAGTACGGTATCTGGCGAATCCGGCGTCTCAGCAAATTTACCACAGCAAGGGGGCCGGAGCGCGGGGAAGAGGAACAGGAATCCAGACTGCGGACCTCGTATCTGTTTTCTTTATCTGCGGGTTATGCCTATATTTTTGACGCGGGTCATGCGCTGGCGGCAGACGCCGGCCTTTATCTGTGGCACTTTGGTCTTGGCATCCGAATCTACTACGGGGGAGCTTCCTACCTGCGGGGAGAAAGCGCCCTGGGGTTCTACCTTCCCATCCGCATCAAAGACCGCTTCGGCATTACCCCCTTCGCGGGCTTTGGGGCGGGCTTTGTCTGGAAAGACAGGGACAGCATGGACAGGGGCGGCACGAATCTGAGCAGCCAATCGAAGACCTTCGACCTGTGCATATCGGGCCAGGGGGGACTCAGGATAACCAGCTCCCTGGCGCCGGGACTCTTTCTGCAGGGCATGTACCAGTACAACTACGAAGTATACGCCGGGGCGGACAAGCCAAACCCCCATGCCTTCGTTGTGAGCATCGGGTATGGGTTTTAGCCTGTGGCGCTTATTGGGTAACGTATTCGGCGCCCCGTTCATCCAATACTTCCAGGGACGAAAGGGCCAGGTACGGGTAGAAGTAGCCTTCTTCCTCGTAATAGCTTAAATCCCCCACCGCTTCTACCCATTCATCCACATCGGGATACAATCGTTCCGGCAGACTTTGGGTGTCCCAGGCTACTTCGAATCCGGCGTTGCTGTCGGTTCCGCAGCAGCCGGGGCCATAGCGCAGGACAAAACAATATTCGGCATCGATCCCCGCATACTGTTCCCGCTTGAACAGCCCCTGGAGCTTTATGGTCTTCCCCAAATAATCATCGACATTCAGGTAGATATCGTTGGTCTGGGCGATAAACATCTTTTCTTTTATTTCAACAAGCTGACTGTCCAAGCTGCGATCCACCGGATCAAGCCTGTGCAGGGCGGGACCCGGGACAGAGGCCTCGACGACGGGTCCCAGATCCACCGACTGGGTACCGGCCTTGTTTTTTTTGACAACCAGCATACGGGAATTGCTGCAGCCCAAAAGCAGGATCACCAGAAAGAGCGAAAGGGCGGCGGCGGAACGGGACAGGGCTTTCATAGGTCTTTTCTCCTTTATGAATACGGTACACACATCGATCAGCCAAAAGAGCAGGAACATAAAAATATTTATCATCACCACGCTCGCCCCCGTGGGGGTAGCGGAAACATAGGAAATAACCACGCCGGTAAAAAAACAGCCGACCGAAACACAGGCGGAACAGATCGTAACGCTTCTGAATTTCTTGAACAGCCGCATGGAGGTAAGGGCGGGGAAAACGATAAGGCTTGATATCAGCATGGCCCCCATCATCCTCATGCCCAGTACAATGGTGATGGCCGTTAAAAAGGCAATAAGCATGTTGTAGAGCCCGGTTTTTACCCCCGTCGCCTTCGCGAAGGTTTCGTCAAAGGTTATGGCGAAGAGCTTGTTATAAAACAGGGCAAACAAAACAAGCACCGTTACCGACAGGGCGATGCTTAAATACACATCGTTTTTTTTCATGGCAAGGATGCTGCCGAACAGGTAATTGCACACATCGGTATTCATTCCGGTGGTCATCGAGATTAAGACCACCCCCACCGCCAGGGATCCGGTAGAAATAAGGGCGATGGCGGCGTCCCCTTTAATTTTACTGTTTTCGCTCAGGCGCAGCAGCAAAAAGGCCGCAGCGATGACGATGGGAATAGAAACCGCCAGGGGGGCCACATTCATCGCGGTGGCCAGGGCAAGGGTCCCAAAGCCCACATGGGAAAGGCCGTCGCCGATCATCGAATACCGTTTTAATACCAGGCTGACCCCCAGCAGGGCGGCGCAGAGGGAAACCATGAAGCCGACTATAACGGCCCGGACAAGAAAGGGGTAAGAAAACATCTCAAAGAGAACGGCGAACATAAAACTCCCTCCCCGCATCAGATTTAAGGTATTCACCGGCGGTTCCAAAGAAACAGGGCGTATTTACCTTTTCATCAAGAGATCTTTTAAGGTGAAGCACCGTATGGGCATACTTTGCCGCGGATTCGATGTCATGGGAAACCATCACTATGGTAAGGCCCATCTCCCGGTTGAGTTGTTCCAGAAGTTCGTAGACACCGGCAGTAACCAGCGGATCGAGGCCGGCGGCGGGTTCGTCCAGGACAAGCAGTTTACGGGAGGCACAGAGGGCGCGGGCCAACAGTACCCGCCGCTGCTGGCCGCCGGAAAGTTCCCTAAAGCAGTGTTCCCGCAGATCCCAAATTCCCAAACGGCGCATGTTCTCTTCCGCAGCGGCCTTTTCCGGCCGGGAATAAAAGGGGCGCAAACCCATGCGGCCCAGGCTGCCGGACAGCACGATTTCGTACACCCCGGCGGGAAAATCCTTTTTTGCCGCCATTTGCTGGGAAAGGTAGCCGGTCTCATGGGAGCCTATTCCCGCCCCCCGTTTTATACTGCCCGACATGGGAGCAATGAGGCCCAAAATTCCCAGGATCAGGGTACTCTTACCCGATCCATTCTCCCCGACAATACAAAGATAATCCCCCCGGGGAACCGTAAAATTGAGCCCCCGGATAACGGCATAGCCGTTATAACCAAGGGCAGCGTCAAGGACAGAAATGATCGGGTCCATCACTGCCTAGTACGCATCCGCACCGGCCGCCGCGGAAGGGACCGGTGGACGAACAAGGGAAAGGAGGTAGTCCTGATCAAAGAGCAGAACCAGCTCGTCCGCCTGGGCACGGGTAAAATGGACAAAGAGGTAGAGGGACTGGCCGGGATCGGAGACCGCCAGGACATTGGTGCACTGCTCCTGAAACACCGTAAAATAGGGAGTTTCCCCCCCGGTGAAACCGTCCCGCTTGAAGGCATAACCAAGGTCATAGCGGGGATTACCCTGGGAGCCAAGGGCAAGGCCGAAGCCCTTAATCTGGGGGGAAAATCCCCATTGGATCATGCCCTGCAGAGTCCCGTAGATCCGCCGGGTACGGTTTGCCCTGTCGATAAGGCTGCGATCCTGGTAATCAACCTTGTACTTTTCCAGGGCTTCCCGAAAGGCGGCCCGGTTTGAGGAGTTCCAGTACTGCCGGAAGGTCATGCCCTGGTGCCTGAATTCCAGGTATACCGTGTTATTCCGGGGGCAAAAGTACACATTGACTTCTCTTTTTTTGCTCACCGCGGAGGAAAGGGGTTGGGAAAATTCCGCATCAATAAGCCCCGCCGAAACAGGGTCCAGGTCCGCGATCCACTCATCCTCCGCCGGGGCTGCAGCGGATGAAGGGCCGCCGGCGCAGGAACATACCAACATGGTGATAAACACCAAAGCCAGGGGCCCGAAAGAAACGAGCTTCTTAACGAAGGGGCCCGAAAATACGTTAGGTTTCACAGCCATGTATTTTGTTATATACGATGGTTATGGTCAAGCTTGCGACTTGGCAGGGCACCCTGCATTTGGTTTTGTATAAGGGTCCAATAGATCCTCCCCAAGGTCAATATGGCGGGGGAATGCGGGGGCGGGGGGGGGGGGGGCCGGGGCCGGGGGCGGGGGGGGGGGGGGGGGGGGGGGGGGTGGGGGGGGGCGGGGGGGGGGAGAATGGTGAGGGTGGGGGGG
>JAISFT010000033.1 GCA_031263435.1 Treponema sp.
CTGGCTCCGGTTATATATTTTTCTATCTCTACGCCAGGGAGGTTACCGATGCCCAGCGTGTGGAAATCGGCTGCCCCGTACACGGCAAGCGCCCCTCGACCGTACACCGGCCCGATGCCCTGGCCGAGGCGGACATCGTGTATATCGCGCAGCACATCCTCAAACTGGTGAACATCCGGCCCGTACCGGGCACCATGAGCGAAGAGGAGGCGGAATACGACTTCGGGGTGCGGATATTCTGGGGCATCCTGGGCCCCCCCGTGGCGGGGGACAAGTTCCGCCTTGCCGCCCCGCCCGAGGTCGGCAGCGACCTGCCCCACTCCACCTTTACGCACCGGAAAAGCTACCGCTTCGACTTTGAAGGGGCCGGCGGTAAGACCGTGTACTTCTGCCTGCGCTACGAAAACGGGAAAGGCGGCGAAGGGGGAGAAGGCTCCTGGGGAGCAGAGTACAACTTGTCGTACTCCTGGCTCTCCCATCTTCCTCTGTTCTCTGCTAACTGCTCTCTGTTACCTGAAATGCGCCCATTCTGCTTGCCTTTTTGGTCTTTATGTCATATATTAATAATAGTTACTATTATTAATTTGTATTTACAGAATGCAAAAGGAGCTTGTTCGGAAGACATGAGCGGAACGGAGCGGAAACACAGCAAAAAGCGGGACGCCATTTTGGAAATCATAAAGTCCACACAATCCCATCCCGGCGCCCAGTGGGTATACCAAAAGCTCAAACCCGCGATTCCCGCCCTTTCGCTGGGAACGGTGTATCGTAACATCAGCCTGTTTCGGGAAGAGGGGTCCGTCATGTCCGTCTGCGTCATGGATGGGGAAGAGCGGTTTGACGGCCGGGTCGAACCCCATCCGCATCTGATCTGCTGTCGCTGCGGGAAGGTGCTGGACCTCCCTTGCCCGGCTGACGAAGCCGGTCCGGAGGCGATGGAAACCGGCGATTTTGTCATAGATCACCGGAAAACCCTGTATTACGGTCTCTGCGGGGACTGCGCGGCAGCCGCCCGGACGGAGGATCCGCCTAAACCGGACAGCCAAGAGGAGTTCCGGGCAAATTTGTAAGAAGCGGCTTATGCCGTTATAATAAATTTCATCTATCATTAAAGATGAGAAGAGAGAGGAGAAGACTTATGAAGAAGTATGTATGTTCAGTTTGCGGGTACGTTCACACCGGAGACACGCCTCCCGAGTCCTGCCCCCAATGCAAGGCCCCGGCCGCCAAGTTTATTGAGCAGACCGGCGATGCGGGATGGGCTGCCGAGCACGTGGTCGGTGTTGCCAAGGGTGTGGAAGAGGACATCCTGACGGATCTCCGCGCGAATTTCAACGGCGAATGTACCGAGGTCGGTATGTACCTCGCCATGAGCCGGGTGGCCGAGAGAGAGGGCTATCCCGAGATCGCGGAGGCCTACAAGCGCTATGCTTTTGAAGAGGCGGAACACGCCTCGAAATTCGCGGAGCTTCTGGGCGAATGCATCACCGCCAGCACCAGGACCAACCTCCAGCTTAGGGCCGAAGCCGAACATGGCGCGTGCGCCGGCAAGGTCGATCTGGCCAAGCGGGCCAAGGAACGGGGCTACGATGCCATCCACGACACGGTTCACGAAATGGCCCGTGACGAAGCCCGCCACGGGGCCGGTTTCCGCGGACTGCTCAAGCGGTACTTCCCCGGCTAAGGGGTTTTGAGTGTGTAGGGGGGAAGTATCCCACTGTCAACAAGTTAACAGAACGGGATACTTCCCCTCCCTGTCCCCTCAACAGCTCGATTTGTGATTGTGGGGAGGATGCGGCTTTTTCAGGTATGCTTTCCTCCCTACTTTACGGCCCGGTCGTACCGGGACTATCCGCCCTCTTATCTCCCCCACCAGTTCTCTATATAAATGGCTCCGTACAAGCGAGTTATTGACCTGTCCTTTATTCCTCATCTATAATACACATGATCATTTGTATACCTGTTTACGAAATTCACGGAGGAACTTTATGAGTAGCAATCGGTTTTCAGTTTTTACCAAGCCCTGGAAAAAGGACCCCCTGGAGGAGTTGGGCGCACGGGTTCGGGACATGGGGTTTGACGCGGTGGAGTATCCCCTGCGGGACGGGTACCAGGTAGAGCCTTCCGAGGGAGCGGCGGGGATAGTCCGGCTTGTCAAAACCCTGGGGAAGGCCGGCGTGGCCGTAACGAGCCTCGCGGCGGGGATAGACGTGCATACCGTCGACGGGAAAGGCGAAGTGGCGGGGGTGAATGAAGCGGTCTTCGCCGGCTGCGGGGAGGCGGAGATACCGGTCATCCGCATCTGCCAGAGTTTCAACCGGGAGCTGGGTTTCCATGAGAACATGGACGCCCTGCGCCGGAAATACGACAGGATCCTCCCTTTCTGCCAAAAATTCGGCGTTACCCTGGGGGTGCAGATGCACTACGGCCCGGCGGACATTGCCAATTCCTACGACAGCTATATTTTGCTTAAGGACTACGATCCCGCTTACATCGCCGCAGTCTGGGATGCCGGCCATTCGGGACTGGCCGGGGAGGCTCCCCGTTACGCCCTGGACTGCCTGTGGAACAACCTGTGCATGGTCAACTTCAAGGCGGCTTACTGGCGCAGGACCAACGAATCCGCCACGGCGGAGGAAGCCCAATGGGGGGCCGATTGGGTGCCCGGCGCTCAGGGCATGGGGAGCTGGAAAGACGCGGTAGCGTACCTCAAACAACGGGGCTACCGCGGCACGGTCTGTCTGCCCGCTGAATACAGCGACGAATCCAGGGTTGACGAGTACGCCAGGGATGATCTCAAATACATTAAGAAACTCTTTGGAGGTTAAGATGAGCATACTAAAAGTTGTCATGATAGGCGCGGGCAGCCGGGCGAACCATGTTATTTACCCTTCTTTTAATGATCTGCAAAAAAAAGGGAAGGTGGAAATTGTGGGGATCTGCGATATAGACCTTGAACGGTTGAATAAAACCGCCGATACCTACGGCATAAAAAACCGTTACGGCGCAGGGGGCGTTTTTGACTACCGAAACATGGTTGCCGCCCTCAAGCCCGACGCGGCGGTGGTCATAGGCCAGCCCCACATTATGTACGATATCTGGATGTGGTGCCTTGAGCAGGGGCTCCACCTTTACATCGAAAAGCCCATGGCCCTTACCATTCACCAGGCCAGGGCGCTGGCCGCCGTTGCCAAACGCAAAGGGCTTGTCACCCAGGTCAGCCTTCAGCGGCGGTATACGCCGATGGTAACAAAACTGCGGGAGGAGTGCCTCAAACGGGGTCCCCTGACCCACGCGGTCTGCAAGTTCTACAAAAGCGATATCCACGATTTTATCGGCGCGCGGGATCACATGATGGACGACTCGGTACACGCCATTGACACCCTGCGCTGGATGGCCGGTTCCGAAGTCGTAAAGGTTGACAGTATTACCAGCCGCATAGGCGGTACGGTGGACATCAACTTTATTATGGCCCAGCTCACCTTCGCCAACGGCTGCGTCGGCCACCTGATGAACAACTGGTCTTCGGGGAAGCGTATCTTCGCGGTGGAAATGCACGCTCCGGGCATCTTTGTCGAGGCTGAACATGAGACCAGGGGTTCTATGTATACCGACGGGAATTTGACCCCCGCCGTCTTCGATACCGCCGAAGTTGCGGGAAGCAAAGAGGTCCATGTGTTCACCGGGGTTCTTGCGGCGGCGGAGGACTTTGTCAACTGCTGCCTCAAAGGGGGACAGCCCATGTGCGCCTTTGAGAACACGGTGAATACCATGAAGGTGGCGGAAGTCATCCTGGCCCAGTCCCTTTTGAAAGAGGGCCTTTAGGACTATTGGGGGATTCGATGGCAAAGCTCAAGATCGGGATTATCGGCGCGGGGGGAATCGCCCGGGGTATACATTTGCCCGCCCTGAAGGCGGTTCCGGAAGCGGAGTTGTGCGGCATCTGCGATTTGATAACCCCCCGGGCGGAAGCGGCGGCTCGGGATTTCGCCATTCCGAAGACCTATGTTTCCTACCACGATATGTTCCGGACCGGCGGTATCGATGCAGTCTATGTCCTCACCCCGCCGGACGGCCTTTTCCGGGCCGCCGCCGATGCCCTCCTCGCGGGCAAGCACGTGTTCATGGAAAAGCCCATGGGGATCACCCTATTTCAGGCAAAGACCCTGAAAGAGTTGGCGGCCGCTCAAAAGCGCGTCCTCCACGTGGGTTTTAACCGCCGGTATATTCCCCTGGTAAAAACCATCGCCGCAAAGATGCGGGAATTCTGCGCCGTCACCCATGTCGAGGGCCGGTTTTACAAAAACGGTTCCCCCGCTTTTTACGGCGGCTGCGCCGGCGCCTTTGTCTGCGATGTGATCCACGTGATAGATCTGGTGCGGCATCTGGCTGCCGGAGGTCCCGGCCCCTCCCCAAAGGCCATCCGGGCTTCCACCCTGGAGTCCGTCAATCCGGAAACGAAGATCGCCGAAGCGTGGTACAGCAGCATGGCGTTTGAAAACGGCGTTACCGCCGTGGTCCGGGCCAATTATCGCACCGGCGGGCGTGTTCACCAGTTTGAGATCCACGGTCCCGGAGCCTCCGCCTTTATCGATCTCGGTTTCGGCGGCGCAGGCTGCTCCGGCAGGATCCTTCGCACGGTTACACCCGGCGGCCAGAGTTTATCCGCCGCGGGGGCCGGAGAGCAGGAAATCCTCGAGTTCGACGGCCTCGCGCTGGCGGGCAGTACCAACTATGAGGTGTACTACGGTTACCACGCCGAAAACCGGCATTTCGTGGAGACCGTCCTCGCCAACCCCTCGGGAACCGATCCGGCCCGCGCGGAGGAGGACTGCGCCTCCATGGAGCTGGTAGAACAACTGTTGGCGGCGCGGGTGTTGTAAAATACGCTCCAATACGGTAAAAAAGTACCATGAAGCAATTCATGCAGGAATTCAGGGAATTCGCCTTCAAGGGCAATGTGATGAACCTGGCGGTGGGCGTTATCATCGGCGC
Organism: Treponema sp.; assembly: GCA_031263435.1. The sequence continues at coordinate 4,996 of JAISFT010000033.1, forward strand.
GGCCTTCCAGGGGGTGGTAACATCCCTCACCCAAAACATCCTTTCGCCCATTATCGGGCTTTTCGCCCGGCAGAATTTCGATTCTCTCATGTTGCAATTCGGGAACGTGGAAATCAAATACGGTGCCTTTATAACATCGGTAGCCAATTTTTTCATCATGGCTTTCGTAATTTTTCTTATGGTGAGGGCTATGAACGCCTTTCGTACCCTGAGCGATAATACCAAAAAGAAAAAGGAACCCCCCGCGCCGTCTGCCCCGGTTACCAAACAATGCCCTTACTGTTTTTCCGATATTGCCATAAAAGCCACGCGCTGTCCTTTCTGCACGTCACGGATTGAGGAGGCCGAGGCTTAGCCGCCGCGGGGCTTCCCCTTTAACCGGCGGTAATTTCAGCCTGCTTGCCGGCGGATTCGTAAATGGCGTCAAGAAGCCTGGCGCTTTCCAGCACCCTGTCCACATGGCCCCTGGTTTTGACACCCTGCCGCGCCGCCTCGATAAAACGGAGGTCTTCCCGGGTATACATGTCGGGGATCTTGTAATCCGGCTTTACGGTTTGAAGCGCCCCGTTTTCCGTGGTGTAATACGTGAAATAGCCGCCGTACTTGAGCCGGATGCCCCCCTTGTCCCCCATGAAGTCGATATAGCCCCCTTCTTCGGCGTCTATATTCTGCGCCCAGGCACCGTTAAAGCTGATGCTGGCCCCGGTGGTACGGATAAAACCGGTCACCATGTCGTCTACATCGTAGACGCCGTCCGGAACCGGCGGCCCCGCCCACATATCCTTGTACACATATTTGGGAATGTCCCTGCCCAGTTTACAGTAGGCATTGGCGGAAACCGTTTTAAGTTTTACGCCCATAATGAAGAGGATGAGATCCAGATAGTGAATACCCCAGTCGATGAGTACGCCGCCGCCGGACTGGGCCTTTATTGTAAAGGGACCGCCGAGGCCGGGTATGCTCCTGAATGCCCTGAAAGA
>JAISFT010000171.1 GCA_031263435.1 Treponema sp.
ATTACCAATTCGATTGTCGGGGTACGGACGATCATCGAAACCGGTTCCAGCCTGAACGGGGTGGTCTGCATGGGCGCGGACTACTACGAGACGGAGCAGCAAAAGCAGCAGAATGCGGAGGCCCGGCTTCCCAATGTGGGCATCGGCAAGGGGGTGATCGTCAAGGGGGCGATTATCGACAAGAACGCCTGCATCGGCGACGGCTGCCGTATCGGGGTCGACAACATCAACCGCACGGATGGTAACTACGGCCATTACCACATTGTGGACGGCATCGTGGTCATTCCCAAAAATGCCGTGCTGTACCCGGGGACCACGATCTAAGAGTTGGCAGGGCAGGGCTTAGTCTTTGAGAACCGGGATCAGCGCTTCTCCGGGCTGCTCCGCCGGATGCTCTGCGGGGGTTTCGGAGCGGTGGATCACGATCTTTCCCTTCCGGGCCGCCGCATTAAAGACGGCGCCCCCGGGCCGATCCAGGATGAGCAGGGACAAGGGATCTTCCAGTTCTTTTTGAATGGTCCTGCGCATGGGCCGTCCGCCGAATTTGGGATCCCAGCCTTTTTCGATGAGTAATTTCCGGGCCCCCGGCAGAACCTTGAGGCCGCAGTCCTGCTCGGCAAGGCGGTCCCTCAGTTCCCCCAACTGCACATCAAAAATTTGCCCGATTTGCCTGAGATTCAGCGGATGGAACACCACCACATCGTCCACCCGGTTGAGAAATTCGGGGTTAAAGAGACGGCGCAGTTCCGCCAGGGCCTGGGTTTCGATTTCCCTTGTGTCCATGATTCCGGAACCTGCCCCAAAGCCCAGGCGGGAATCCCGGGAAATTTCCCGTACCCCCGCGTTGCTGGTCATGATTATGACGGTATTGCGGAAGCTGACGGTATGGCCCAGGTTATCCTTCAACTCCCCCTCCTCCATTACTTGCAGGAGCAGGTTAAAAACATCCCGGTGGGCCTTTTCAATCTCATCGAAGAGGACTACCCGGTAGGGATTCCTCCGAATCCGCTCGGTCAGCACTCCCCCTTCTTCGTAGCCCACATAACCCGGCGGGGCCCCCACCATGCGGGAGGCGTTGTGTTTCTCCATGTAATCCGACATATCGATCCGGACCAGGGATTCTTCGCCGCCGAAAAGGTAACGGGCAAGCTGCTTGGCAAGCAGGGTCTTGCCCACCCCGGTGGGTCCCAGGAATATGAAGATCCCCATGGGCCGTCCGGGATGGGCAATCCCCGCCCTGGAACGGCGTACCGCGTTGGCGATCCGGTGTACGGCGTCATCCTGGCCGATAACCGTCTTGTGGAGTTCGTCTTCGATGCCCAGAAGCCGGCGGGACTCCTGTTCTTCCAGGTGCTGAAGGGGAATCCCCGTCAATTCCGCCACAACCCGGCGTATGTCGGCCTCCCGGACCAGGGCCGGCTCCGCCAGGGAAGCCTGTTCCCAGGCTGTCCGCAGGGTCTTGAGTTTTGCCCGCAGGGTCTGCACCCGGTCCCGGAGTTCCGCCGCGTGCTCATAGTCCTGGGCGCTTACCAGGGCGGCCTTTTCTTCGGTAAGCAGGAGGATCTCCTCCTCGATACCGGTAATCTCCGGGGGTTCCTGCCCCTTTTCCAGCTTCCGCATGGCCCCCGCTTCGTCGAGGATATCAATGGCCTTATCGGGCATGAAACGGCCGCCGATATAACGCCGGGCAAGCTTGACGGCCTGCTCAACCGCTTCGGCGGAGTAGGATACGTGGTGGTGGTCCTCGTATTTTTTCTGTATACCCCTGAGAATCTCCAGGGTATCGGCGACAGAGGGTTCTTCTACCAGGATCGACTGGAAACGCCGTTCCAGGGCGGCGTCTTTTTCAAAGTATTTGCGGTACTCCGCGGGTGTGGTGGCCCCGATACACTGGATATCGCCCCGGGAAAGGCCGGGCTTGAGCATGTTGGAGGCGTCAATGGTCCCCTCCGCCCCCCCGGCCCCGATAATCGTATGAATTTCATCAATGAAGAGGACTACGTTTCCCGCCTGGGCAATTTCCCTGGTGATCCGTTTGAGCCGTTCTTCAAATTCCCCCCGGTACTTGGTCCCCGCAATCACGGAACCCAGGTCCAGGGAGAGGATCCGCTTTCCCGCCAGGGCCGGGGGGACATCTTCCCCCGCCAAAAGCCGGGCAAGGCCCTCCACGATGGCGGTTTTACCTACTCCCGGTTCCCCCACCAGGACGGGGTTATTTTTGGTCCTCCGGGCCAGGATGCGGACAGCCCGGTTTATCTCCCGCCGGCGGCCTACCACGGGGTCCAGCTTGCCGGCCCTGGCAAGCTCCGTAAGGTCCCGGGAAAATTCGTTGAGGGTGGGGGTAAGTACCGGATAGGAGGCCGCCGCAAGATGGGGGCTGTGGAATTTGTGTTCCCCCTCCCGGTGAAGGGACCAGGGCTGATAGACCGCAGCACTGCGGCCAAAGCCCGCTCCGCCGGACCAGCCGGAGAAATCGTCTTCTTCCCTGGGGCTCCGGTTAAAGGTAGTCTGGACCACCACCCGCAGCATCTCCGTATCCACCCCGTGGCGGGAAAGGTAGTCCTGCACCACGGCTCCCTGTTCCTGCGTACCGGCAAACAGGAGATGCTCGGTTCCCACATATTCGCTGCCGGAACGGCGGGCCTCCTCGGCGGCGGTATCCAAAAGCTTTTTGGTTCGTTTGGAGGGGGGCGGATCCCCGTGAACCGGGATTCCGGCTGTCCGGGGTATGCCGGATTCCAGGGTATGACGGAATTCCAGCAGATCAACCCGCAGAAACATCAGGGCCTTACAGGCGATACCGGCCCCCTCCTTGAGCAGGGCAATGATGATATGTTCAGGAAATAATTGATCCGAATTGAAGCGGCGGGCTTCTCTGGGGGCTGTAACAGAAACAATCTTTTGAACCCGCTGGGTTAGACCTTTGAACAATCAAGCCTCCCGGTAGAGGAACTGTACTATCAAAGGCCGGACAATAACAAGCGATCTCCCACTTTTATCCCCGCCCGGTCAAACCAGCCCTGGGGTACTTCCAGTGCATAGCGGACACTCCGGGAGGAAGGGATAGAGGTTTCGTCCAGGGGGCGCATGTCCCGAATTTCCGCTATGCCCCCGTCGGACCTGATATAGGCGATAGAAAGGGGGATAAGGGTATTTCGCATATAAAACGACAGAATCTGGTCCCGGTCAAAGACAAAAAGCATACCCCGCCCGTCGGCAAGGCTTTTGCGGAACATGAGGCCCTGCTGCCTTTCTTCCGTGGTCCGGGCGATCTCCGTTTGCAGCTTTACCGGATTCCCCGCGGTCCGTTCAATGGTAAGTTCCCTGGTCTCCAGGCTCTGTGGTTCGCAGGCGCCGTTCAAAAGGAGGCCGCAGGGCAGAATACCGTAGAACAATACCAGCAGCAGAAATAAGAGGGGGGACCCGGCAACCCGCCATGTCCGCTGGGTTTTAGGGATAACGCGGGGCAGGCTGTCAGAAATCATTGATAAATTCCTGGCGCAGGTACAGCTCCCGGGTCTCCCGGACAGCGGATTCATCGATGATTGCATTAAACACCTCTAGATCAATGTATTTGACCGTCAGGGGCCGTTCCAGGGCCAGCCGGGTGGTCCCGTTTTCCCAAACCGATTGCCGGGGGCTCAGGCTGGTGGGTTGGCCGTATTTCTCCGTCAGGGAAGTAAAGATCGAATAATGATCGACCAGATCGGTATTCATCGTGAAGGCCATGATAAACAGCGCCCCCCCGTCCAATTGAAAAAAGGCCCGCTTAACGAAGGACAGGCCCGTGGTTTCCACCAGGCTCTGCTGGGGGCTGGGGAGGAAGGATACGTCCCGGTCCCCCCGGAAGCTAAAGAGGCCGTCCCCGGCTAGGGCAGCCTTGAGTTCTTCCAGCCCCATTCCCAGGCTGATGTTCCGGAATTGCCGGGGCAGTTCCGCCGGATTGTTCTGCTGGGCCCCCAGGGTCGTACAAACCGCCAGGCACAGGATAATCTGCATTAGTATCCGCATAGTAACATTATCGGAACTTTCCCCCCGGGAATATGGGGCTAAACTTGACCCACAGAACAGCGTACTCCATCGGGCTGCTAGAACAGCGCATCCTCCCCCGGGGCAACCTTCCGGGGCCGGCCTGGCCCCCGGTGGGGTGCTTCGGCGGGCCGGGAAACCGGCGGGGCGTTCTGGGGAGTGGAGGGAGGCCGGCCGGGCCCCCGGTGCACCGGGACCCCGGCGCCGCGGTCCGGTTGGGCAGGAGCCGGGGAGGGACGGGGGGCCGGCCGGGCCGCAGGCCGGCCGGGGGACGGGGGAATTTCCAGCAGCTCGGGAGACGGTGAGGACGCGGGAAGTCCGGCGCCCTTACCCGGCCCGGCCGGAACGGCGGCTGCGGGCACAGCGGTTTCCGGCACAGGGGCTGCGGGCGCGGCCGCCGGCGTTTCGATAGGCGGTGCGGCCGGTTCGGCAGTATCGGCGGCATCGGCAGCCGGTGTTCCGTCATCGGACACAACCTCCGGCATAGCCGACGGCTGTGCCGACGTCTCGATGACCGGCGCAGCCGCCTCCACCGACCCGGAGGCCGCTGCGGGTGCGGAAACGGCGGATTTCGCCGAGCGGTTGGGCATATCCCGTCCGGGAAAGATGATCTTCCACAACTTTTCTTCGATCTCTTTTGCAAAGGCAGGGTTCTGCTCCAGGTACTCCCGGGCGCTGTCCTTGCCCTGCCC
>JAISFT010000292.1 GCA_031263435.1 Treponema sp.
GAAAAACTAAACCCCAGCGCCAGGAACTACGCGGACAACATCCGCCAGGCGGGCTCGAACCTGCTTGCCATTATCAACGACATTCTGGACTTTTCAAAAATTGAATCGGGCAAGATGGATATTATCAACACCGAATATCACTTTGCCTCGATCATTAACGACATAATTACTATCATCAGGATGCGGCTTAATGAAAAACCTGTCCGCTTTATCACCAGGATCGACGGCTCCCTGCCGGCCGTTTTAATCGGGGATGAAATACGGGTCCGGCAGGTTCTCCTGAATCTCCTTACCAACGCGGTTAAATACACCGACGAGGGAAGTATTACTCTTACTATCCGGCAGACCGGCGATCCCGCTGTCGATGGCAAGGGGACGGAGCGGGTTTTCCTTTCTTTTGAGATCGCCGATACGGGAATAGGCATAAAAAAAGAGGACATGGAAAAACTTTTTGGAAATTTTGTCCAATTTGACACGAAGCGGAACCAGGGGCTTGAGGGGACCGGCCTTGGGCTTGCCATCAGCCGGAACCTTTGCAGAATTATGGGCGGGGATATTTCCGTTCAAAGCGTCTATGGCGAAGGGAGTGTCTTTACCGCCCTTATACCGCAGCTTGTCCGGGACAAGACTCCCCTTGCGGTGGTGGAAAATCCGGAAACCCAGACGGTCCTGGTTTACGAGAAACGGCGGATCTACGCGGAATCTATCGCCTACACCTTAAACAGTCTGGGGCTGAACTGCGCCCTGGCGTGGAACCGGAATGATTTTGCCGGGCGTTTAACCGGCGGCTCGTGGCGGTTTGTTTTTATTTCCCCCGATCTGTTTGATGATGTTCGTGAAATTATTCAGGGGCAGGAAACAAAACCGGCCCTGGTGTTTCTTGTGGACTGCGGACAAACGGAACATCCCGGCGGGGCCCCTTCACTTTTAATGCCGGTTCAGCCCGCTATGGCGGCCAATATTCTAAACGGCCATACCCGCGCAGAGCATCATGAAATTGAAAATTTGGGAGTCCGCTTTACCGCCCCGGATGCCCGGGTCCTTATCGTTGATGATATTGAAATAAACCTGGATGTGGCCGAAGGGCTTCTGGCCCCCTACAAGGTCCAGCTTGACCGGGCCGCGGGCGGATTTGACGCGGTACGGCTGGCGCGGGAAAACCGGTACGATCTTATTTTTATGGACCACATGATGCCTGACATGGACGGTATTGAAGCTGTCGCCGCCATCCGGGCCTGGGAGTCGCTGCAGAACAGGAAAGAGACCTCCATAATCGCCCTGACCGCCAACGCGATTTCCGGCATGAGGGAGATGTTCCTGGAAAAGGGTTTTAACGATTATATTTCCAAACCCATAGAAATCGCCAAGCTGGATGACGTGATGTCCCGGTGGATCCCATCGGAAAAACGGATAAAGTCCGGGGCCGGAACCAGGCGGGAAATTTTTGACGATGACAGCGGCCTGGTTATTCCGGGGGTGGATATAAAACGGGGCGTCAACATGACCGGCGGCACAATGGGGGGATACCGGAAGGTATTGTCCCAGTTCCGCAAAGACGCCGTGAAACGGCTTGACCTGTTCCGGGATTTATTCATAGAAGATGGACAGGGCAAAGTTCCCGGAGGGAATGTTGACAGGGAGGATTCCGGTAAAGGGCTTGCCCTCTTTACCGCCCAGATTCACGCCATAAAAAGCGCCGCCGGGACTATTGGCGCGATGGAGCTGTCTAAAGGGGCAGCGGCCCTGGAGACGGCGGGAAAGACCGGGAATATGGCGGCGGTACAGGAAGGGCTGCCGCAATTCTGTGTGGATCTTGCGCGGCTTATCGAAGGGATAGAAAAAGCGTTAGGTTTGGGGGAAAACGCCGCCCCCCGCCCTCCTGGTTCTTCGCTTCCCGCCCTTGATCTCCCGCTTCTTACGTTGAGAGACGCGCTAAAATCCAGGAGCATGAGGGAAATTGACCGGATTCTTGAGGAGCTTGAAGGGATATTCCCGGCGGGTGAAACCAAAGAGACCATAGAGATGCTTGCCGATCAGGTGCTTATGGGTGAGTATCAAAGGGCCATAGAAATTACCGATACGCTGCTTGCGGAACAGGCGGTTTCCCATTCCTGATCCGGCGCCGCAGGCATTTCCTAAACTATACTGCTTTAGCCATGGAAAAAACATCAGCGTATTTTAGGGGGGAAGCCTCCCCCCTGGCCCGCACGTTGTTGCGGGCCACCCCCCTCTGCGGGGGTTCTACCCCCGCAACGCCCCCGCGTTTTTTCCGGATAATTTCCCAGGGGTTTTTGTCTGCGGTTGTTTTCATTCCTAAAGGAGTATAACCGGCCTTTTTCAAATTTTACCCCGAATGTTTTACCCTGGAAACGCGCAAGGGATAGAAGCGGAAATACTTTTGCCGCAGGCAAAAGATTGGAGCGGATAGCCCGGTCCCCGCCGCAGGCGGGGCTGCGCCCAGCGCCTTATGTCTTATAACCCTTTCCATACAGCACAAACCTAAAGGGTTTGATGCGCCCAAAATAGGAGGATACAATTCCTGATGGAGCGCGGGGTGGTAAAACGATTCATTATTTCCGGGGCGCTGCGCCTGATTTTTTTATTGCTGCTGCCGCTTCCCCTTTTTGCCCAGGGCTATTTTCGGGGGCTTACGAGGCTGAGGGTTCTGGAGACCCGGCATTTTGAAATAATCTACCCGGCGGAGTCGGAGGAAACCGCCCGGCGTCTGGTTCTGTTTGCCGATGGGGCCTATGAGGAAATTTCCGCCCGGCTGGGAATTTCTGTGGGCCGCAAGATACCGGTGGCTATTACTCCCCACATTGATGAATTCAACAGTTTTATGAATTCTATGCCCTATCCCCACATTCTGCTCCTGGATACTCCTATGGACAGTGAGTGGACTACTTTTGAAGGTTCTTTAGAAAAACTTTTTATCCACGAGTTGACCCACGCGGTTTCCCTGAGTACCAGGGGAAGGGTGATGGATTTTTTTCACCGGATTTTCGGCGGCTGGGTGTATCCTCCGGCCTTTAACGCGCCCCTTTTTATGACCGAGGGAATCGCGGTGAGTTTTGAAAGTATCGAAGCCTATGGCCGGGCTAACGATCCTCTGATCAGGCAGAAGCTTAGGCAGGAAAGTTACGAGGGTACATTCCTGAGTCCTCATCAGGTTTCCGGCGTTTCCGATATGCGGTCCGCGGCTCTGGGGGCCTGGTACGATTACGGCGGTCTCTTTTCCCGGTATCTGCAGGAAACCTACGGTATGGAAAAATACGCGGAACTGTGGCGGGTTCTGGGAAACGGGTTTCATTTTTCATTTTTGTTTTACAATAACGGTTTTTATTACTACTTCAAAAAGGTCTACGGCGTCTCTGTCCAGGATGCCTGGAACGGTATGCGGGAATCCCTGACTCTGGAGGGTCTGGAAGATTCAGGGGGGATGATCCTGCGCCGGGGTCTTCCGTTTAAGCGGCGGAATGTCCCCAGCCGCATTACCGGAATGGCCGCCGCGGGGGAAAGGATCTTTGTGCTGGATCGTTTTACCCGGCGCTTATTTATCTATAACGGTGAAAAAGAAAAAACGGAACGCACGATTCCCATGGATGTATCCGCCTACGATGTAACGGTTTCCCCCGGGGGAGACCGGTTTCTTGTTTCCTCTTACCGCTACCACGGTTCCCTGGCGGAGGCGGTGGTTACCGAATACTCAGGGGAAAACGGGCGGCCGGGCAGAATCTGGCGCGGTCTTTACCGGGGAAGCTATTTCCGGGACGGCGTGGTGGGGATTGGTTCGGAGGGGCGGAAAAGCAGTATTGTTTTCCGGGCCGGGAATCCTTCGGAGACAAATTCCCTGGACGGGGAGGCGCCGGAGGAGGTGCTGCTGGAAGGGGACGGGGACCTTTCGTTTACCAACCCCCGGCCCCTGAACGGCCGCTGGATCGCCTTTACCGCGGCCCGCGGGGGAAAACGGGAACTCGGTTTTTACGATTACGACACGAAAGAGGTTTACCGCGCCGCCACCGGCCTTCCCGATGACCAGGCCCGCTGGGAGTTTATCCGCTACCTCCAGGTTTCAGGGGGGCGGCTGCTCTTTGGTTATGACCATGATGACCGGATGTATAAGCTGGGGGTAATTGATATTGCGGGGCTTGAAACGGGGTCAACCTTGCGGGCCGTGTTCGGCGAACGGGATTTTTCCGGCGCGGTGGCCCTGCCGGTCCTGGCGGGGACGGCCATCTATTACAGCGGGAGTTTTTCCGATTCCGACCGCCTGATGCGCTATCCTGAACGTCTGGAAGACCTGGGCGGTATTTCCACTCCCCTTTATTTACTGCCCTGGGAACCGGCGGGCGGGCGGTCCGCGTCAAAGCCCGGTACGGAATTCTCTTCGGAATCTTTTTTGGAATCCTTTTCTGAAGTCTTTTTTGAAGCCCCACCTGTCGAAGCTCCTCGTGCCGTGGAAGGCCGGCAGTTCCCTTCCGGCCCGGCTGCCGGGCAATCCGGTGAATTCGCCCCGCCCGTTGCGCCTGCCGCGCCCAGCGCGCCCGTTGCGTCCGCTACGTCTGTCGCGCCCGGCGGGGAACCGGAACCCCTCCCCAGCAGGGTCTATTTCCCTTTTAAGTACCTCAATCCCCTTTACCTCTGGTTCCCCTTTCCCCTGGTCCGCGATGATCCCGATACCCTCCTGAGGCTGGACGGCGGGGGAGTCTACAGTATTATGATTGACCCAACCGAGTCGAATATCATTGTCCTGCGGGCGGCCATGGACGGCCGGTTCATGTCGGCGAATTTCAATATTAACTGGACCAATATGAACCTGGGTTTTCCCCTGGCGATTGAGTTTTCCGATGACGTAACCGTTGATGCTATTCCCTACCGGGCTCTCCGGTTCAGCGCCCAATCCACTTTTACCCGTTCCCTGGGAAGCCAGGGGATACGGGGTTTTCTGGGGGCGGGCTTTAGTTTTTCACAATTCTATATAGGAACGGAGAAATCCGCCTATACCTGGGATTTTCACAGCAACGCCTATAAGTTTATGGCTGCGATGGGGATGAATTCCCTTACGGTCCAGCCATGGGAAGACTTTGGTCAGGGCATCATGTTCAGGGTAATTGGCTGGGGTTTATCCGTCAGCGGCCCCTACGATCCGGGGAAGCTGTACCCCCGGTTCGACAGCTATTTCCAGGCCGCCTTTGAACCCTTTTTTCCCCTGCGTTTTACCCTCTATGGGGCCTGGGACGCCTACAGGGACGGCATGAATCTGCAGGGCGCTTCCTCCCAGTATCCCAGCCCGGTTTTCCAATCCGTGGCCTTCAGCGAATATCAAACCAGGGGCCTTGAGTGGATTGCCGGGGGAGAGGTGGAAATGCGGCTTTTTTCGCTGGATGTCCAGAGGGGTTTTTCCCATATCTATATCAACCGGTTTCTGGGGACCCTGGCTTACCGGGCGGGCCTCTATGACGGCGGCGGTCTTTTCTCCCCCGATGGAAACAAGCTGTGGAACGATCTGCGGCTGCCCCAGTCGCTGGTTCTCCGCCTGGGGGCGGAAATTTCCAGCGCGATCCTTACCAGCAGCCCCATCCGGGTTAGCGCCTATTTTCAAACGGCCCTTAAACTCTCCCGGTTTGCCCAGGGCCCGGCGGACTTTACCGATGTTATTGCCATAAGCCCGCAAATTAACATAAGTTTTTAGCGGCGGCCCTGATCGCGGCGGGCGTAAGATTTTGCGGTCCTGTCGTGTAAAGCGTGTTACCCGTGTAAAACACATTCCCCGTTTAAAGCGCGCTCCCCCGTTTACCCCGTTTAAACGAAAAAGACGGACCGCGCCACGGAAAGATAAATAAGAAGCGAGGCCGCGTCCACGATGGTGGTAATAAGCGGGGCCGCCATAACAGCCGGGTCCAGCCGGATTTTTTTTGCCAGGAGGGGGAGCGCGCAGCCGATACTTTTCGCCATAAGAACCGTGATAAAAAGGCTGGCGGTCACCGTAAGGGCCAGCACCAGGTTATGCCCGTTCATAAGATAGATACGCACAAAATTGACCGCCCCCAGACACAGGCCGCAGAGCGCGCCGATACGAAGCTCCCGCCAGACAACGCGGAACAGGTCCTTAAAATGAATTTCATCCAGGGCCATGCCGCGGATGATCAGCGCGGAGGACTGGGACCCCGCGTTCCCGCCGGTGTCCATGAGCATGGGAATAAAGGCCACCAGCACGGGCAGCAAGGCCAGGGCATCCTCAAAGCCGCTGATGATGCTCCCCGTAATAGTCGCCGACAGCATAAGTACCAGGAGCCACAGGATGCGGTTCCGGGCCAGTTTAATAATACTCGTTTTAAGATAGGGTTCGTCCGAGGGGTTCAGGGCGTTCATCTTTTCCAGGTCTTCGGTGGCCTCTTCCTCGATAACTTCCACAATGTCGTCCACCGTGATAATGCCCACCAGCCGCTGCTCCCGGTCAACCACCGGCATTGCCAGGAGCCCGTATTTTTTGAACAGCCCCGCCACCGCTTCCTGGTCGTCGCGGGTTTTGACAAAAATAGGGTTTATATCCATCACACCGGCAAGCCGGTCCTGCAGGGCCGACAACATCAGGGTTTTTGCAGAAACCTCCCCCAATAAAAAACGGTCCTGCCGGATCACATAGCAGGTGTAGATAGTTTCTTTGTTAAGCCCCGTGGCGCGGATAGTATCAAAGGCCTCCTGCACCGTGGCGGTTTCCCGCAGGGCAATATATTCGGTGGTCATAATACTGCCAGCGGAATCGTCGGGGTACTGCAAAAGCTGGTTCAGGACCTTCCGCTTTTCAGGGTTCACCGTTCCAAGCACCCGGTTTACCACGTTGGCGGGCATCTCCTCGATAAAGTCCACCGCGTCATCCGCAAAAAGCCGGTTGACCATATCGCCAACTTCAACATCCGTAAGGGCTTCGACAATAAGCTGCTGCCGGTCCTTTTCGATCCCGGAAAAAACCTCCGCGGCCAGATCCTTGGGCAGTATCCGGTACAGGCGGAGTATGTGGTTCTTGTCCAGGTTATCAAACAGTTCCGCAATATCCGCGGCGTTCACCAAAGACAGCGTGGTCTTGACGGCCGCCGGGTCAAACACATCGGCATTAACCAGATCGAGCAATTCTTCTTTCATTCAGGTATCCTCCGTTGGAATTACACCGGCCCTAAACGACCGGTTAAGAGGACACTGAACAGTTTAACCTAAGCGATAAACGGATAAAACACGGACAGGCCGCAGTAATAAAGCAGGAATGAACTACCTTTTACACTGCCATCGTTCCCGAAAGGCGCAGCGCCCTTACAGGGGGCATCGACTTCGGAAGAGACGGGTCCGCGTTCATGCACTTACTGCCATAAGGGTCACTGTCAGCGTCGTTTTTCTCACGCGAACCCATGCAAACCTCCTCCAAAATGAACCCGCCGCGGCGGGGACCGGGAGTTTGTTGCGCTTTGCGCATAAAAATTCACTTTCGTGAGTTTTTATACCTTACAAACTCCAAAGCAGCCCATTAATCGAGATTTTTTACCCAGGGCGCCAAAGGCACCCTGAGCAAAAAATCCACAAGTGCAACAGGCTGCCAGGCAACGCCCGGTACAATCCAATGTAACCAGGAAACGATCCCCTGTCAATTCCGCGCATTGCCTCATCAAAAATCTAACCGAAAAGGGGTCATGCCTCATGATAAAAATCTAACCCAAGCTTTACCAGTTCCTACCGACACAAAAAGGTCGGAGGCACTATATGGGGTTAGACATGAAAGACAAACAGACACTGACCAACGAGGTCAGTCCCCGCTACAGAAAAGCGGGTAAAAAAGAGAAGGGTACCATCCTGGACGAGTTTATCAACATCACCGGGTACACGCGGAAGTACGCCATCCACCTCCTGTCTACCTGGAATACTACCCACTGGGTAAACCGGAACGGAATATTGGTCAGGCTCAAAACCGGTACACCACAAAAACGAAAAAAAAGAACCGGTACACCCCGTTACGGGCCGGATGTCATCAAGGTAGTCCGCCTCCTCTGGGCGGAATACGACTACCGGTGCGGTAAGCTCCTGGCCCCCCAGATCCGCCTCATCCTCCCCTTCCTTGAGCATGATGAAATCTTCGGCCCCCTCATCACACCGGAGATCACGGCACAGCTCCTGACCATCAGCGGCGCCACCATCGACCGCAGGCTTCAGGCAGACCGTAAAAAACTCGCCCTCACCGGCAAGACTTTAACCAAGCCGGGAACGCTCCTGAAAAACCAGATCCCCATCCGGGCCTATTTCTCCTGGGACGAGCGGAAACCCGGCTACTTCGAGATGGACACCGTAAGTCATTGTGGGACAAGCAGTTACGGTGAGTTCTGCAGTACCGTGAACCTCACCGATGTCAGCTCCGGCTGGGTCGAACTGCGGGCTGCCCGTAACCGCGCCCATAGCCGGGTCAAGCAGAGCATCATCGACATCCGTGATTCCCTGCCCTTCCCCCTCAAAGGGGTGGACAGCGATTCCGGCGGTGAGTTCATCAACCACCAGGTCTGGCACTGGTGTACGGAACACGGTGTTGAGTTTACCCGGAGCAGACCCTACCGGAAAAACGACAACTGTTTCGTGGAACAGAAAAACGGCGACATCGTCCGTAAGGCCGTCGGCTACTACCGCTATGACACCGATGAGGAGACGGCCGCTCTCGCCGAGGTCTACCGCCTCCTGTGTCCCCTGGTCAATTTCTGGTATCCCTCAATCAAAATCACGGGTAAAGAACGGCTGGAAAACGGCAAGCTGAAAAAAAGCTACGACACTCCCAAGACACCGTATCAGCGGCTCTTGGAATCTCCGGATCTTTCCACTAGCGTGAAAGCGGAGCTCCAGCGGCGGGCGGCGGCAACCAACCCGGTTATGCTGAAACGGCTGGAACACCAGGCGGTAGCCCGGCTTCTGCAGATCCATGAACGGAAGCAGGGGGAGGGGCTGCCTCCACTATCGGACGCTCATGGTTAGATTTTTACGATGAGGCATCCAGACCCCTTCGGTTAGATTTTTCAATGAGGCAATACGTTCCGGGCAGTGATGTAACCGTACAAAGATTTTTAAGATTTTGGGCGCATCCCCGGCTCCGCCGGGGACCGGGCTATCCGGGGTTCCGCTTCGCTCCATTCCCTCAGCTAAGGCGGCTGCCTTAGCTGAGGGAACGCTCTGCGCCCCTCCTATCCCTTGCGCGGGCGAAAAACGGCATCCCTGCCATTTTTCGCCTTCCGGTTTTTGCTTCGCAAAAACTTGGGAAATCTATTCACGCCGGCCTCCATGCCGGCGATGAAGTCTTGCGCCGGGGAAAGACGGAACCACATTTTCTTTGCTATCTGGATACTAGCACGAAATCTCCATAAATAGTATACTATCTCCATGTATCCTTCATTGTCAGTTATACGGGGGGCCCCCCCCCCCCCCCCGCACGCGGCGCGGCCGCGAGAACAAGCAACAGCCCGCACCCGAGCCCGAC
>JAISFT010000056.1 GCA_031263435.1 Treponema sp.
GGTATTGCGGAGGAGCATGCCGTAACCTTCGCGGCCGCGCTGGCGGCCCAGGGGATTAAGCCTGTGGCCGCGATCTACTCCACCTTTATCCAGCGGGGGCTGGACCAGGTGATCCACGACGCGGCTTTACAGAAGCTGCCTCTGATCCTGGCCCTGGACCGTTCCGGCTTTGTGGGGGAGGATGGGGAGACCCACCAGGGGCTTTTCGATATTGCCCTGCTCCGCCCCGTTCCCGGTATACGGATCCTCTGCCCCGCGGACGCCGGGGAGCTTGGCCTGATGCTGGACTGGGCCTTGGGCCGCTCGAACCTTTCCGGGGGGCCCATCGTCATCCGTTACCCCAAGGATCGGTCGCCTGCCGAAATTCCCGCCTTTTCGCAGCCCCTGGTGGAGGGCCGGGGAAGCTGGATCCGCAGCGGAAAGGCCGGAGAAGAGGTTTCTGTCTGCCTGGCCTTTACCGGCGGCCTCTACCGCGAGGTTGTATGGGCCGCGGGCCTGCTGGACAAGATGGGTCTGGGGGTTGACTGTTATAATCTGCGCTTCCTTAAGCCTGTGGACGAGGATTATCTGGCGGCCGTCATGGACCGCTATGCCCTGACCCTGTTTGTGGAGGAGGGTATCCGGGAGGGGGGCTTTGGGGAGTACGCCCTGGCCCTGGCCCGGAGGCGGAACTGCCGCGGCAAGGTCCTGGCCCTGGCCGCGGAGGGGAACTTTGCGGGTCTGGGAACCCGGCAGGAACTGCTCAGGGTAAACCGGCTGGACGGAGAGGGAATTGCGGACTATGCTTTAACCGGTATTTCCGTCAGGCGCCGCGCAGAAAGGATCGGCAAATAAAAAGTGGATTGGTTTCAACGTTTTAATTACGTATACGATCTTGTCAGGCCCGTCCTTGATGTGGGGATTCTGGCCTTTCTCTTCTACAAGATCTACGAGTTTTTGGTAAAGACCCAGGCCATGCAGTTGGTCAAGGGCGCGGGTCTGCTGGCCCTGATCTACGGCGTGGCCTACCTGTTCGGTCTTACCACTCTGCAGTGGATTCTCCGAACCCTGGCCCCCGGACTTATCATCGTCATTGCCATTGTGTTTCAGCCTGAGCTGCGGAAGATCTTTATGCGGCTGGGGCAGGGGGATATTTTCCGGCCCGATACCAAGCCCCGGATTGGTCAGTTGGAGGCGGTGGTAACCGCGGCGGAGATCCTCTCCCAGGAGCGGCGGGGGGCCCTGGTGGTCTTTTCCCGGAAGATCAACATCAGAAACATTGTCGACACCGGAACCCGGATGAACGCCGACATATCTTCCCCGCTGATTGTGGCGGTCTTTGAGTTCGACGGCCCCCTCCACGACGGGGCCATGATCATCCAGAACGGCCGTATCGCCGCGGCGGGCTGCTTCCTCCCCCTTTCGGAGCAGCAGGAGATCCGTAAAAGCTTTGGGACCCGGCACCGGGCGGCTCTGGGGATGTCCGAACAGTCCGATGCGGTGATTCTGGTGGTTTCCGAAGAGACCGGGGCCATCTCCCTGGCGGTGGATTCCAGGATCTACTACGACCTTTCCACTCTGGAACTTACCCGTAAGTTAAAGGATCTGCTGGACCGGGGGGCCCGGCGGGATAACGCCCCTGTATCCGGTCTGGGGGAATTGGACCCCGATTCCACCGCCCAGCTTGGGGTGGATTCTCTTTCCCCCAAGGAGGGGGGCGATGTTTTCGCAAAATCTCAATAAATTCCTCCGGGGCGCGGTGGAAAACTGGGTGCCCAAGGTCCTTTCCATTGCCCTGGCCCTGGTGATCTTCATCATCTACCGGATGAGTACGCTGGAAACCCGGTTTTTTTCCACACCCCTTGTTGTGGAGCTTCCCGCCCATATGTGTCCTTCCAGTCCCTATGCCCGAATGATACGGATAACGCTGCGGGGGGATGCGAACCATATTCAGCCCATACAGGATGATGATATCGAGACCTACATCGATCTTAACGATTACGAGTCCCCGGGGACCTATCAGGTGCCCATCAGAATCCGCAAGAAGGGGACAGCCCTGGGGGTGGAGCCCCTGGAAATTTCCCTGGACCCTGTGGCAATGAATATCGAACTGGACTACAAGCAGAATAAATATGTTCCGCTGACGGCAAATATCGAGGGGAGTCCGGAGCCCGGTTTTGATCTGGTGTCCCATACTCTTTCCCCCACCCAGGTGGTTCTGGAGGGTCCTGTGGGTCTTTTGGACGATGTACAGGAACTCTACACCGATGTCATCGATCTGAACGGCAGGAATGCTGATTTTTCGGTTGCGGTGGCTATTCTGAACCGGGACCCCCTGCTGACGATCCGGGGGAACGGCATGACCGAGTTTAAGGGTTTTATCCATTCCCGAATCGACGTGCGGAATTTTGCGAATATCCCCATTGTGCTGCTGGGTCTGGGGCCGGAGTTCCGGGCGGAGCAGGACTTCAGAACCGGAACTGTCCGTTTGGAGGGGAGCCGGGACAATCTGGACGCCTTTTCCCCGCCCTTCGGTTTTCTTGCGGTGGACTGTTCGGCCGTTGACGGGGCGGGCCGTTATAACCTGCCGGTCAGGGTCTCCCTTCCCCCCTCCTTGAGTCTGGTCCGCACGGACCCCGAAAATCTTGGGATTACCGTGGTTCTTGTCGATGAGGAGGAGCCGTGATCACCGGCATAGGGGTAGATGTGGTCCATGTACGGCGTCTGGCCCGCTGGCACGCCATTCCGGGGCTTTTGGAGCGTTACTTCCACCCCCGGGAGCTTTCCGCCGCCCTTGAGAAGGGCGCCGGCGTGGATCTTTCCCTGGCGGCCCGTTTTGCCGCCAAGGAAGCCTTTGGCAAGGCCCTGGGAACGGGGCTGGCGGGCATCGTACTGAAAGACATCATGGTCATGAACTGTTTTAACGGAAAGCCGGAGGTACAGCTTTTTGGTACTGCCCTGAAGGCCCTGGAAAAAAGCGGGGCCCGGCGGGTCCATATTTCCCTTACCCATGAGCAGGACAATGCCATTGCTATGGTGGTACTGGAAGACTGAGGGGGGGGGTGGACGCCCTGTTCCGGTTCCGTCATGCGTTGCACAAGAGGATTTGATTGATGGTTATGGAAGAGCGGGAACTCAAGGTATCGTTTTTATCCAAACGGGAGTATGAATGTCCGGCCTGCGGGGCAAAATTCCGCAAGGAAGAGCTGCTTTCCGGGGGGGGCAGGCTTATCGCCGGACCTATGACCGAGGAACTGCACCGGATCTACGAGCCCAGCCTTAAATACGGGGAGATCTTTCCCCTTGTCTACCAGGCTATGGTCTGTCCGGAGTGCTGGTTTGCCGCGATGGATCAGGATTTTGAAGACTTGAGCGGCGGGGAGATCCGGGCGGTCAGGGAAGATCAGGAAAACCGCTTCAAAGATGCCCGGCGCCTCCACCCTGCTCTGGATTTTTCATCCCCCCGGGGTCTTGCGGAGGGGGCGGTCTCCCAGTACCTGTTGATGCGTTGTTACCGGTACTACGGCAAGAATTACAGCCCCACTATCAAACAGGGGCTGGCTGCTCTGCGGGCGGCGTGGCTCTTTGACGACATAGACAAAAAGAATCCCCGGCAGCATTACGATTGGCTGGCCCTGCTTTTCCGGCGGAAGGCCCAGTTTTTGTACAACGAGGCGATCCGGCTGGAACAGACCGGCAAAGAAACTCTTTCGGCAATGAAGATTTTTGGTCCCGATACGGACAAAAATTATGCCTACGAAGGGGTTCTGTACCTCTGCGCCTACCTGCGTTATAAATTCGGCCCCAACGAGGGGGAACAGCGCAGGCAGTCCCTGGA
>JAISFT010000083.1 GCA_031263435.1 Treponema sp.
ATCGGGCCCGATATTGATACGGTGGAGGCGGGCAGTAAGTTTCCCGTCGGCTATATCGTGGAAGTGGCGGGCAAAAACATGCAGAGCGACTTCGAGCCGGTATTCGAGCGGCGTTTTCACAACTTCCTCAACTGCCCCGAAGGGGTTATGCATACCGGCCAGCGGGACCTGATCCGCATACGGGTCAGCAAGACCGCGTTTGAGGCGGGCTTCAGGCTCCGGCACATAGGGGAGATCCTTTACGCCAAAGTGAAGAGCGACTACGAAAGCGTGGTGGATAAGTGCCAGGTGAAGATCTACACCAAACCCGAAGATCTCAAACAACTGCGGGCCGAGGCGAACAAGGTATACGATACCCGGGACGCCCGTCTGCTCTCCCTCACCGACGAAAGCGTGCCGGTGTTCTACAACTGCATACTCTGCCAGTCCTTTTCGCCGGCCCATGTTTGCGTGGTTACCCCCGAAAGGCTGGGACTCTGCGGCGCGGTCTCCTGGCTGGACGCCAAGGCCACCAACGAGCTTGACCCGTCGGGCCCCTGCCAGGTGGTTACCAAGGAACGGGTGGTGGACGAAAACATCGGGATATGGGAAGATGTGAATGAATCGGTGCAGGCCGCCAGCCATGGTTCCCTCCAGCAGGTGACCCTCTACTCCATCATGGTGGACCCCATGACAAGCTGCGGCTGTTTCGAGTGCATCTGTGGTATAGAACCCATGAGCAGCGGCGTCGTGATTGTGAACCGTGAACATACGGGTATGACCCCCCTGGGCATGACCTTTTCGGAAATGGCGTCCATGACCGGGGGCGGCGTCCAGACGCCGGGTTTTATGGGACACGGGAAGCATTTCATCGCGTCCAAGAAATTTATGAAAGCCGACGGCGGGCCGCGCCGTATCGTGTGGATGCCCAAGGCCCTGAAAGAGCTGGTCGGGCCGCGGCTCAACAAGACCGCTCAAGAGCTGTTCGGTATTGAAAACTTTTCCGACATGATCGCCGACGAAACCGTCGCCGAGGATGTGGAAACCCTTGCCGCCTATTTGGGCGAAAAAGGCCATCCCGTTTTGGAGATGGAACCCTTATTATAAAGGAGAGACGTATGCCGTTTAAGAAAACTCTGCAAAAATTTAACGCCGCCATTAAGGAAGTTGAGATCGGCGTTGGGGATAAAGCCCTCAAACTGGGGGGAGAGCAGGTATTATCGCTTTACCAATTCGATGGTGAGATCAAAAATCCGCCTGCGGTCGGGGTGGAGATCAGCGATAAGGGGCCCGACCTGAGCGTGCCCGGTATCGCCGCGTTTTACGCCGGGGCCGGCAGCGTTCCTGACGCCGCTGCCAAAGCCTGCGCCATGCCGGGCGTCAGTTTTGTGAGCATACTGCTGGAAAGCGCGGACCCCAACGGCGACAATAAACCGGTGGAAGAGTCCGTGGCCCTGTGCAAGGCTGTTGCGGAAAAGGTAAGCCTGCCCCTGGTAATCCAGGGTTCGGGAAATATGGAAAAGGACAAAGAGCTCTTTCCCAAAGTGGCCGAGGCCCTTCAGGGTAAAAATGTCCTTCTCCTGTCGGCGAAGGAAGAAAACTACAAGGCCGTTGCCGTCGCCGCAGTTCAGGCCTATAACCAGAAAATCGGCGCGGAATCTTCGGTAGATATTAATCTGGCGAAACAACTCAACGTGCTGATTTTTCAGATGGGGATCAACCCTTCTTCGGTCGTGATGAATGTGGGCAACGCCACGGTGGGTTACGGATTTGAGTACGTGGCCTCCACCATGGAACGCATCAAGCTGGCGGCACTGGCCCAGAACGACGCCATGCTGCAAATGCCCATCATCACCCCCCTGGGAACCGATGTCTGGTCGGTCAAGGAAAGCATGGCCGGTGAAGAAGACATACCTGAGTGGGGCCCCCGTGAAGAGCGGGGTATCAATATGGAAGTATCGACCGCGGTTTCGGTCATCGCCGCCGGTTCCAACGCGGTTATTCTGCGCCATCCGCAATCGGTGGCCGCTGTCGCCGAATTTATTTCGCACTTAATCTAAGGCAGGAGAAAAACATGGCCCTTAAAGGATTGGATATTTTCAAACTAACCCCCAAGACCAACTGCAAGGAATGCGGCAGCCCTACCTGTATGGCCTTTGCCATGAAGGCAGCCCAGGGAACGGTGACCATAGACAAGTGTCCCCACATGAGCGCGGAGGCGCTTGCAACCCTGGGCGAGGCTTCGGCGCCCCCCATGAAGAGCCTCACCATCGGCGCGGGGGACAAAACCTACACCCTGGGCGGCGAGACCGTGCTTTTCAGGCATGACAAGACTTTTGCCGCCAAGAGCCTCTACGCGGTTACCGTAAACAGCAAAAATGTTGACGCAAAGATACCGGAGCTTGCCAATGTCGATTACGAGCGTATCGGCGAGCGCATGTACGTGGAGCTTATCAATGTGGAGTATTCCGGCGACAAGGCCGCCTTCGTGGAAACCGTGAAGAAGGCCCAGGCTGCGGGCCGTACCCTGATTCTTGAGGTTAGCGATATTGACGCAGCCAGGGCGGCTCTGGACATTTGCAAGGCGGATAAACCGGTGCTGAACGGCGCCAACGCGTCGAACTACAAGGAGATGAGCGCTCTGGCTGTTGAAGCCGGCGTGGTCCTCGGCGTCGGCGGCGCGAATCTGGACGCCATATATGACACCGTGAAGGACCTTGAAGCTCTGGGCAATAAAAACATCATCATAGACACCGGTTCTGTTTCCGTGAAAGAAGCCTTTGCCAACGCGGTCCAACTCCGGCGGGCCGCCCTCAAGGACGGCGACCGGAGCGCGGGTTACCCTTCAATTATAAACGCGGCGAAACTTGCGCCGGGCAACAGGATTCAGCAGACGGCGCTGGCTTCCCTTTTCACCATGAAGTACGGTTCCGTCATCGTGATGGAAGGCATGACCTATGCCCAGGCCCTGCCGCTTTACGGCCTCAGACAGAACATCTTCACCGATCCCCAGAAGCCCATGAAGGTGGAACCCGGCATCTACCCCATCAACGGTGCGGACGCGGATGCCCCCTGCGCCACCACCGTGGACTTCGCGCTCACCTACTTCATTGTCTCAGGCGAAATCGAGCGTTCCGGTATCCCCGTGAACCTCCTGATATCCGATGCCGGCGGCTATTCGGTGCTGACCGCCTGGGCTGCGGGAAAACTTTCGGCGTCCTCCATGGCAAAGTTCATCAAAGAGCAGGGCGTTGAGAGCAAGCTCAAAAGCCGCAGCCTCATAATTCCCGGCAAAGTGGCGGTCCTAAAGGGCGAGCTTGAGGAGAGCCTTCCGGGCTGGAAGATCGTCGTGGCCCCCAATGAAGCGGTGGGGATCGTTAAATTTTTGAAAGAAAATCAGTTTTAGAATAACCAGAATAAACGGAGGATGAACATGGAAAAATTTATTGTAATAGGCGAGCGTATACACTGTATATCGCCGGTCATACGGGCGGCTATGGAGAAGATGGACGGCGAGCCCATCCTCAAACGGGCGCGGGAACAATTAGCGGGGGGCGCGACCTACCTTGACGTGAACATAGGTCCTGCCGAGAGGAACGGCGAGGAGCTCATGAAGTGGGCGGTCAAGCTCATTCAGGAAAGCTGCGACAATGTACCCCTTTGTCTGGACACGGCCAACAAGAAAGCCATTGAGGCGGGGATTTCGGTGTACAACCGCAGTAACGGCAAACCCATTGTCAATTCGGCGGATGCCGGCGACCGTATCAGCAACATAGACCTGGCTGCCGCTAATGACGCCATTGTCATCACCCTTTGCTCCAAGGAGGGTGTGCCCGCCAATAACGACGAGCGCATGGTCTACTGTCAGGAGATGCTGGAGCGAGGTCTCTCCCTTGGCCTGGACGCCTTGGATATGTGGTTTGATCCCCTCACCCTGGTCATTAAGGGTATGCAGGAAAAACAGCTCGAGTACCTGGAATTCATACGCCAGCTCAAGGACATGGGCCTCAATTCCACCGCCGGTATTTCCAACGCGTCCAACGGTATGCCCAAGGAAATCCGCCCCATCGTGGACTCCACCCTTCTCGCCATGGCCATTGAGAGCGGCCTGACCTCTGCCATCGTGAACCCCTGCGACAAGCGGCTCATGGATACGGTGAAAACGGCGTCTATCATCCTGAATCAGACCCTCTACGCCGATTCCTACCTGGAATTGTGAGGCGTCTCATGCACGACGGCCACGACCACCAATGCTGTCACGATCATGGGCACGGGCATGACCACGCGCATCATCATGAGCATGAGACGGGCGGGGATCCGGTAAAACTGTTTTCCGTCCTTGAGTTTATGCTTGAACACAACAGGAGCCACACGGATGACCTCGCGGAGTTAGCGCATAAACTCTACCATGCGGGCAACAGCGCGGCGGCGGATCTCATCGCTGCGGGTGTAAAGGATTTTGAGGCCGGAAACGGCAGGCTTGAGGAAGCCCTCAGGCTTATCAAAACAGGAAACGGGTAATGTGTCTTTCCACTGTTTATGAACTTGGGACGGGGCGGATGCCGAAAAAACTCTGCGAATATGTCTGCGCCGTCTCTGTTTCGGGGGACGCCATCTCCTTCACCGACCTTATGGGGAACGAGACACTGTATTCGGGGATAATCAAAAACATAGACCTGACCCGCAACACGATTAGTGTCGCCCAAAGCGAGGGGGTCTTGCAGGACGCGCGGGAAGCCAGGTAAAAATTTTAATTCATGAGGCCCCTTATGACCCACAGGGAACGATTCTATAACGTCGTAAGCCACCGGGAGGCGGATCGGGTGGTTTATGATCTCTCGGGCTGCCCGCAGACACAAATCGACTATCAGGGAACCCGCGACGCTCTGGGGGCGTATCTCGGATTTACCGGAGCGCCCAGGGGGGAATTTCCCCTGGACGAACGGATTCTGGAGCGCTTTGATATTGATACCCGAATCGTGGGAGGTATGCCGACTCCCGTAACGGTTCATAACCGCACCGAAGGAGAAATCCTGTACGATAGTTACGGTATCGGACACCGCTTTGTAAACGGCCACTATGAAATATGTCATAACCCCTTGAAGGATTGTACTATTGATGAAATGACGGCCTACCCTCTTCCTGACGCCGCCAATCTTGACCGGGCGCTTATCGAAAGATGGGCTTTGCGCGCCCGGTTCCTCCACGAAAACACCGATTACGCGATTGTCGCCGAACATCCGGTACTGGGGGTCTTTGAGATAGGCTGCTGGCTTTTCGGTTTTGACGATTACCTCTACCGGCTTGCGGCGGAGCCGGAACTGGTCCACGCTTTTTCCCGGCGTATCCTTGATTATCAGAAGGCGGTTATCGATGTGTACTACGGGGCCCTGGGCCGGTATATAGATTGCACGACCAGCGGGGATGATTTTGGCATGCAGACCGGAACCTTTATGTCCGTGGAGATGTTCAGGGAACTTATCGTCCCTTATTTTTCCGAGCGGATCGCCCATACCAAAAAATACACCGGTGCTTTTTACCAGCACCATACCTGCGGCAGCGTCTACGCGCTTATGCCGGATCTGATTGCCTGCGGGATCGATATCCTCAATCCCATACAGCCGGGAACCTTTATGATGGAACCGGAGCGCCTGAAAAAGGACTACGGGGACCGGCTCACGTTCTGGGGCGGTATAGACACCCAGGATCTGCTGCCCAGGGGAAGCGCCGACGACGTGCGGAAAACGGTTGCCGCCATTCTCTCCGTCATGGATGACCGGGGCGGCTATATCCTCTCCCCCGCCCATTGCCTGCAACAGGATGTCCCTGCCGAAAATATCGCCGCCATCTATCAGGGAGGGCGGGATTACTATAAAACGAGAGGCTGCAAATGCGCATGATTGGTATTGATATAGGCGGAACCAAATGCCGGGTATCCCGGGGAAACTGGACCGGGGGAACGCTCCACATTGAAGGTTCCTGCCCGGCGCGGAGTACCGCCGGTCAGCCGGCCCTGGCCATGCTGGAAAAGCTCCTGTCGGATGTGGAGGGCCTCCTGGGCACGAAAAATGAAAGGGCCGAAGCCATAGGGATAAGCTGCGGCGGGCCCCTGGATCAGGAGAAGGGGATCATCCTCTCCCCGCCCAATTTGCCCGGCTGGGATGAAATCCATATTACCGAATATTTCACGGAGCGGACCGGTATACCCGCCTATCTCTGCAACGACGCCAATGCCGGCGCTCTGGCGGAATGGAAGTACGGCGCGGGAAAGGGCTGTAAGGACCTCGTGTTTATCACCTTCGGGACTGGCATAGGTTCCGGGCTCATCCTGGACGGCCGCCTCTACAACGGCGCATCCGGGCAGGCCGGGGAAATCGGCCACATCAGGCTGGCGGATTACGGCCCCCCAGGTTACGGCAAACTGGGTTCCCTTGAAGGCTTTTGCAGCGGCGGCGGAATCGCAAAACTGGCCCGGTCCATGGTGGAAGCGGAACTTCAGCAGGGAAGGGCCCCGGTTTTCTGTCCGTCTTCCGGGGAGCTGGCGGGCCTTACCGCGAAAACCGTGGGGGACGCGGCGGAACAGGGGGACCCCCTGGCCCGGCGTATCTACGAAGAGGTGGGGAAGAAGCTGGGGCTGGGCCTTTCGGTGCTCATCGACGTCCTTAACCCGGAAATTATCGTTATCGGGAGCATCTTTACCCGGAGCCGGGATTTGCTTTGGCCCGCCGCGCGGGACGTCATCGAGCGGGAAGCCCTGCCCCTGGCGCGCCGCGCGTGCCGGGTGGAGCCCGGTATGCTGGGGGACGCCATCGGCGACTACGCCGCCCTTGCCGCCGCCCAATATGCCGCCGAAGGTAAGGCGTAACCGCGTTACGCCCTACCGGATTCCGCTCAAAACCGAAAGGAGCCGCGCCTCAAGGCGGCTGTGTGCCGCCGTCCC
>JAISFT010000116.1 GCA_031263435.1 Treponema sp.
CCCTGCCCAATCTCCGCAAACTGGCGGACCTGATCTACTACCCGGTAATCTTTGAAATGGATGGTTTTGATCCGGCCCTTGAATTTCCTGATATAGGCGGCGGGGCTGGCGCCCCCGGCCTGAACCCAAAAGGTGTCCAGTATAAAATCAAGGCTGGGACATTCGGCGGCAAGGCGATCCAGGGTAGTAATGCCGTTCCACTTTTGGAATTCCAGATCGTGGTTGTGGTAGCCAAAGCTGAGGCCGGCGTCCTGTACCTGGGCAATGATTGTGTTGGCCTTTTTGATAAACCGGGTCCAGCCTTCGCCGGTGTTGGGAAATACATCGCCGGGGCGCATGCCCAGGCCGATCTGCGAACAGCCCAGCTTTTTATGTTCTGCGATTACCGTTTTAAGCTCCCCGCTGTCCGCAAGCCGGGGCCAGGGTACATGGGTTACGCAGACATCCAGATCGAGTTCCTTTACCCATCCTGCCAGAAGATCGATATTACAGGGGCCAAAGGCCGAAATCTGAATAACATCGAAACCTATGGCCTTAACCCTGCGCAGGGTGGCCTCGATATCGTCCGGGGTTTTGGTATACTCCCGTACATTGTAAAGCTGGGCGCCCAGTTTCATGGCTGCTCCTTTTGTTTTTTGCCCTATTCTTATCCTATTCTTGCCCTATATGGGATTTCTTATTATTGTATCGAAGATATGAACATAGAGCAAGAAAAACTACAGCTCCGTTTTGGCGCGGTTGACCGTTCGGACCGGCTTACGCTGGCTTCTACTTTTGATTTTTTCCAAGAGGCCGCCATTAACCACGCGGAGGCTTTGGGGGTCGGCAGGGAGGCTCTGGTTAAATCCGGTCAGATCTGGGTGCTTTCCCGGCTTTCGGTTATCTGGGAACGGCGTCCCCTCTGGCGGGAGGAAATTACCGTCCGCAGTTGGCCCCGGGGCTGGGAAAAACTTTTTGCCCTGAGGGATTACGATATTCGGGACCGGGACGGCGCTGCGGTGGTCCGGGGGCGGAGCTGCTGGATCATCCTGGATATGGAAAAGCGCCGTCCCCTCCGGCCCCAGCCGGTGATGGAGAGTCTGCCTCTGAACGGGGGAACGGATGCCATGACCGGGATTCCCGCATCCCTGGAAAGCCGGGAGGGGCTGTACCGTCTGGGGAAGCGGACGGCGCGGTACTCCGATGTTGATTACAACGGCCATGTAAACAATGCCCGGTATATCCAGTGGATTCAGGATCTTGTGGACAGTACCCTGCTTGAGCAGTGCGGGCAGGCCCGGTTGGATATTAACTACCTGGGGGAGGTAAAACCCGGCGAAGTGGTAGAGCTATGGGCCGCCGAATTCCCCGGGGAAGACTGGGACTGGGCCGCGGCCTTCGAGGGCAGGAGGCGGCCGGAAAACCCTGCGGCCGGAACCGGCGGCAGCGGAGACACCGCCCCCCCGGCGGGTTTCCTGATCGGCGCCCCGGCTCCCGGCATTCCGGCCCCCGATGTTCCCGGTTCCGGCGTGTCGGGAAGCGATCCCGGCGCGGGCCGCAGCACGCCGGTTTTCCGCTGTGAACTGCGGATAACCCGGGGTTAGGCATAAAACCAGGGGGTAGAGGCTTCGCAAAAACCAAATGCGGAAGCCCAGCGGAGCTGGATGGGGGGTTGGCGGAAGCCCAAACGGAGGGAGATATGGCCGTGCCGTCGGCCAGGCGTGCCGTAGGCACAGATGTGCCGCCCCTGTATGTGGTGCAGGCACGGACATATCGACCGGAGTGCAGGGCTGGAGCCAAGGGGGGGCCCGAATACCGGTGGAGGTCAAAAACGCTTGGGCGTTTTTGACCCGGCTACGGGCTGATTGTTCGTGGTAGCAGGCCCCCCCTTCCTGCCTAAAAAAAGGCGGCACTTAACAAAAAAGCGCCCGGACAGCTTGACTTTTCCGGAGGGTTCCGCTATAGTAACAATTACAACGCGAGGTAGAGCAGTTGGCAGCTCGTCGGGCTCATAACCCGGAGGTCGCAGGTTCGAGTCCTGCCCTCGCTAAAGTGTTAATTCCTTATGATATAAGGAATTATAAATAGGCTACCGGAAAAACCGGCGCTTAGTAACTTTTCACTGTAAAAAAATGGTAAAAAGCCATTTTACAGGAGGGTGCTATGCGGCGGTTTTATCTTTATGAAAGACGGGGAATTTTCTACGCGGCGCTAATCAACCAGGAAACAGGGAAGCCTTTGCCAGGCAAGAGTACAGGGAAGCGGGACCGGGATTCCGCCCTGCTTGTCATAGCCGATTGGCTAAAAAACGGTATTCCCCAGGGTAAGGGAAGCAGGCCCCGGTTTATTGAGCATATTGCGGATTTTAAGGCCCTTATGAAGGCGGTGCGGAGTGCCGATTTGTCCGCAGATGAGGCCCTTGCCATTGCCGAGGCATTGAAGGCGCGGGGGCTGCTGGATATGGGTATAACCATGGCAGGTCCGGGACGGCATGAACTTGTCCCTTTCCTGCTGGATTTTTGGGATTTTGACAAGAGCGCTTATATCCGGGATAAGCTGGTCCACGGCCACCGGATCACCCGGCGGTATTGCCACGAAGCCGCGCTGATCATCACCCGCCACTGGAAACCCCGTTTTACCAACCGCGCATTGAATACCGTGACCCGGCAGGATCTGCGGGAATTCTCTCTGGCCTTGCATGAGGGCGGCAAGGCGGCCAAAACCATTAACAATATTTTGCTTATGGGAACCACCGCCATAAAGTTCGCTTTTACCGAGGGGATGATCCCGGCTGATGTTACGACCGGATTGACGCGCTTCACCGGCGGCGAGACCCGGAGGGACGTCTTAACCGAGGCGGAGACCGGCTCGCTTTTTGCCGTTAAGTGGAATGACGGGAGGGCATACGCCGGGGCGCTGCTTGCGGCGACTGCGGGGTTACGGAGCGGGGAAGTCCGCGCAATCCGGCGGAGCGACATCGGGGAATTGATCCTGAATGTTGCCCATAGTTTTTCCGATTTTGACGGATTGAAAACACCGAAGAACGGCGAAGCGCGGAGGGTTCCGCTGCTGTCAGAGGTCCGGGGCCTGCTTATGGAACTACTGGCGGAAAACCCCCATGCGGATGTTGAAGACCCCTATGTTTTTTACAGCGATTCTCCAGACAAACCCATAAGCGGGGAACTGTTGCGGCGCGGCCTGCTGCGTGCGTTAAAGGCTGCGTGTATAGACACCGCCGGGCGCAAGGTGGATTTTCATTCATTCAGGCATTACTACGCGAGCCGTATGGCCGATAGGATGACAGCCGAGAAAGTGGCGCGGATTACCGGGCATAAAAGCAAGGCTATGGCGGAGCATTATCAGTCCCATGTTACCGACATGGTAATTGCCGAAGCCGGCCGGGAATCGGAGGAGGCGTTCAGCGGGATACTGCAATTCAAAAAAAGAGC
>JAISFT010000150.1 GCA_031263435.1 Treponema sp.
AATTCCGGTAGCATAGAAACATGAAGCTGATTTTTCTGGGCCCTCCGGGGGCGGGAAAGGGCACGCTGGCTGCCAGGGCGGTGGAGATTCTCGAAAAGAGCTATGGGGCGCCCCACCCCCACATCAGTACGGGGGCGATATTCCGGGCTGCTATAGCCGCCCAAAGTCCTCTGGGGCTCAAAGTAAAGGCTATTCTGGATTCGGGCAAGCTGGTGGATGACGAGACGACTATCGAACTGGTACGGGAGCGGCTTAACCGGGAAGATGCCCGGGGGGGCTACATTCTGGACGGTTTTCCCCGGACTATTCCCCAGGCGGAGGCGCTGGCGGGCTTTTCTGCCGTGGACCGGGTCCTCAACTTTGATATTCCCAACGAATCTGTTCTGGAGCGGCTGGGGGGGCGGCAGGTCTGCCGTACCTGCGGGCATAACTTCCACAGTGTCTTTGACAGGCCGAAAAAAGACGGGGTCTGCGATTACTGCGGCGGAGAGGTCTACACCAGGGATGATGACAAGCCGGAGGCGGTGCGGAAGCGGCTCGAAGTGTACCGGGCCCAGACTGCGCCCCTTATTGGCTTTTACCGTGAAAAGGGGCTTTTGACCGGTGTGGATGCCCGCCCCGCGGTGGATCAGGTGGTGGAAAATTTCAGGAAGGCTTTGGGCCTGACGCCGTATTAACATTTTTAGTGGTGATTTTTCACAGGGCGATGCCGTGAAGCTGGCCTTCTTCCGGGTGGGCGGCAAAATACGTTTTCCAGGTTTTTTCTATGCCGGCAAGGTTTTCTTCCCGGTTGAGCAGATTCTTTAGATAGGTTCCCCATTTCAGGTTGTCGCAGAAGTAGTTGAAGAAGCGCCGGGCCCGGCTGATGTGAAACTCCGGGGGCTGGTAACGGGCCAGCAGTTCCAGGAAGCGGAGGGCCGTTTCTTCCAGATTGAGGGAACGGCGGCCGGTCCCGGACCCCGCCAGGAACCGGGCCTCCGCGAAGATCCAGGGCTGCCGCACCGCAGCCCGGCCTACCATAGCCCGCAGGGTCCGGCCCTCCCCGGCCCGGCGCAGCAGCTCCGCCGCATTGCCAATATCTCCGTTCCCCGCCACGGGGATCGTCAGCTCCCGCCGCAGGGCCTCCACATATCCCCAGCGGGCCCGGCGTTTGAATTTCTCCCCGGCCCGGCGGGGATGCAGGGTGATCAGCTCCACCCCTCCGGCTTCCAGGCGGCGGCAGAAGCGGACCAGGTAGTCGAGGAGTGCCGGGTCCACCGGGCCGGCGGCCGCCGGTTCCCTGCCACGGGGCCGCGAACTGCCGCCTGGCTCCCCGCCCTTGCCCGGCCATGGACTGCCGCCCGGTCCTGGGCCACGGCCGCTGGGCTGTGGGCCGCCGTCCAGCCGTAATTTGACGCTGAGCCGCCGCTGCCGTACTGCCTCCCGGACCCGGCCTATCATGGCGGCGGCCCGGTCTGTGTCCGTCATCCAGGCGGTCCCGGCCCCGTTGCGGCGGATTGCCGGGGCGGCGCAGCCCATGTTGATATCAATACCCAGACAGTCCCTGCGGTCCAGCAGGGCCGCCGCCCTTTCAAGCTGGGCCGGATCGGATCCCACCAGTTGGTATACCAGCCGTTGGGGGCAGGGACCGGCGTCCAGGTACCAGGATTCGAAGGGGCCGCCCCCCAAAAGGGCCCCCGCGCTGAGCATCTCCGTAAAGTATTCGGGCCGGTCCCCGGCATCGTCCTTGCCGGGCTCCCCCATGAATCCTTCAATAAGTTCCCGCAGGGCCCGGTGGCCGATTTCTGCCATAGGCGCTAGCATGAAGGGGGCAAACATAGTAGAATTAAGATGTATTTGGGTTAAAAATGGAAGGAGGAAGCTTGTCCCGCCAGCCTGGGGTTGATGAGGGCCGTCTCACTTGACGAATAGCATTTTTTCCCCTACAGTATCAGAAGAGGAGCGTACCGCATGACAGCAAAGGATAATATGCCTAACCTCAACGAGAAGCCGCCGGAAGGGGTTAAACCGGACGGCAGCATATATCGGGTGTTGGTAGTCGATGATTCCATGTTTATTGCGAAGCAGCTTGGTCAAATTTTTACTTCCGAGGGTTTTGAAGTCGCGGCCACCGCGGCTGACGGCGCCCAGGGAGTGGAGAAATATAAGGAATTACATCCGAACGTTGACCTGGTAACCATGGATATTACCATGCCGGTGATGGACGGAGTATCTGCCCTGGAAAAGATCTTGGAATTTGACAAAAATGCCTGCGTTATCATGGTTAGTGCCCTGGGGAAAGAAGATGTGGTCAAAAAGTCCCTCCTTATGGGGGCAAAAAGCTACATTGTTAAACCCCTGGACCGGAAAAAGGTGCTTGAACGAGTTGTTTCGGTTCTTAAACGATAGCTAAAGCCGTTCCAAAGCCTTCGATTTTGGAACGGTTCTCGTTGAAAACTCCTAAAAATCTATACCTCGGCTGGCTTCATTCGTATAATAAGGGTATACCTTATCTGTTTGTATAAGCGGAGGAATCTATGCGTTTAATCATTTTTAAGGATTATCAGGAGATGAGCATTGCCGGGGCGGAGTATATCACGGACCGGATAGCGCCATTACGGGGATCCCAGCCTTTCGTGCTGGGCCTCCCCACAGGCTCCACCCCCCTGGGTATCTACCAGGAGCTTATCCGCAGGTACCGGCAGGGGAAAATTTCCTTTAACCGGGTGATCAGCTTCAATATGGACGAGTATTTGGGACTTGCCGCGGAACACCCCCAGAGTTACCACTTCTTTATGCAGGAGAATTTTTTTAGCCATATTGATATCCAGGCCCCGAATATCCATATTCTGAACGGCGAAACCGCCGATCCGGAGGAGGAATGCAGGGCTTATGAGGAGGCTATCAAGGCGGCGGGGGGCATCGACCTGTTCCTGGGCGGCATGGGGGAAGACGGCCACATCGCCTTTAACGAACCCTTTTCCTCCCTCAACTCCCGGACCAGGGTAAAAACCCTGACCGAAAATACACGGGCCGTCAATGCCCGCTTTTTTGACGGGGACATAGACCAGGTTCCCCGGGCGGCCCTGACCGTGGGAGTGGGGACCATCATGGATGCCAGGGAACTCCTTATCGCCGCATCGGGCGCCAACAAGGCGCGGGCCCTGCGGGATGCGGTGGAAGGGGGCGTAAGCCACCGCTGCCCCCTCTCCTGCCTCCAGAATCATCCCAAGGCGACGATTATCTGCGATGAAGCCGCGGCCGGGGAACTGGAAGCCGGGACCATAGACTATTTTAAGGGCCTGGAACAGAGCGCCCGGGAATGGGCAAGCCGGGAATTGGCGGACCGGAACCAGACCAGGCGGCCTCAAAGTGCCCGGGAACAAACATCCCGGGGACAGGGCGCCGGAGAAAACAGGCCATGAGGCTTCGGGCCCCTGCCCGGATTCTACCCCCTGTCCGGCTTTTGCCCCTGCTGGTCCTCCTCACCTGTTTTCCCCCCGGTTCGCCGGCCCTGGAAGACAGCGTGGAAACGGCCAACCTGGCGGCCTTTCAGGACCCCACCCGCATCTGGGGTTCCGGGCCGGAGGGGATTATCGAGGAAGCCTACCGGCTTTGCTTCAGGACCCGGATTCTGGACGGCAAGGTGATCACCATACGGATGCCCTTCGCCCAAAACAACGAGCGGGACAAGCTGGTGGACCAGGGCTGGGAGTTCCTGGGGGGCGGCAAGGGGGACCCCGCCTTTCTCTGGCCCATCATCGAAGGCGTTATTGAATCTTCGGACTTCAAAACCTACATACACACCCTGGGGGACGGCCGGGAACAGGTGATCATCTTCGACATTCCCAGCCAAAGCTGGACCAGTTCCCGGGATCTTTTCGATATTGCCCGTATGAAAACCGGGGCCTACCGGGGCCTGCCCCATCGGCCCTATGTACTGGCAAGCGGCCGGGGTATTGAGGAGGCCGACGTGTACAACTATCTGTACTGCGTGGGCCTTGCGGGGATGGATTGTTCGGGTTTTGTCTGGCACGTCCTCTCCTATCTGGCCAGGGCCGGGGGTCTGGACCTGGGGCGCAGCCTGAGCCGGGCCCTGGGCGTACAGGGCGGCAACGATCCCTCCCGTTACGCGGGGACCGCGTTCTACAACTCCAAAAGCCCCCAGATCATCGCCGTGGAAGATACCATTTCCCTCCTCCTGCCCGGAGACATCCTCCTGTTCCGGGGCTACGATGGGGAAATGGCCCACTCCGCCGTTATCCAGTCCGTGGACCTGCAGTCCGGCCTTATCCGCTATCTGCAGTGTACCGACGAGGCGCCCCTGGCCGAACGGGGGGTTCACGAGTCCTTTATCTACTTCGATCCCGCAGAGGCGGACCTTTCCCTGGGCGACCCCTCCCTTAACTGGACCCAGAAACGCTATGCCCCCTTTCCGGGAGAGGCGGGCTCACCTTTTTCGGATGACGGGGAGCGCTACCGGGCTTATCCCGAACTGGGAGGCGGCCGGGTAGTCCGTCTGCGTCCCCTGGCCCCGGTAATGGAAAAACTGGCAAGAAAAAGCTAGGTTTGGAGGCTTTTCAAAGCCAACCGGGTTTTGGGATAGCCTCTTTATCTTTGTTTTTTGGGTGCATCCGGGGCCGGGCCCTCCGTAAAGACAAGTTCGTAAAAGGCTTCCCCCCCGGAGCCGTCCTGTTCCTTGAGCATCCTGAGTTTTCGTACCGGAATGTCTTTAATCTGGGCGCGGACCGATTCGGATACCAGAACCCTGGTTTTGTAGCGGGGATTCAGGCCGGAAAGTATCCGGGCCCGCACCACGGGCCGGCCGTAGCCGCAGTAACCGGCCACCGGCAGGTAGCCAAAGGTACATTCCCCGGTGTCTATGCCGAATTTCCACTGGGCGGCCCGTTCCTGGCCGGCTATTTCGGTAACAAATTCCGCGGCCCGCAGGGCCGGAGTATGGGAATAGCGGACATAGGGGTCCAGGCCGGGACCCATGCCGATTCGTTCCAGCGGGGAGCCGAAACAGGCTAACACCAGATCCCCCTCGCAGCCGATGATCACCCCGCCGGCCTTTTTGAAAACCGCCGATACTTCTTCCCTAAAACTTTCCACCGCCCGGGCCCCGGCCAGGGAACTGCTCCCCCCCTGGTCTTCCAGAGCCAAAAGCCCCGTCTGACGGACTGCGATAACCGCGGCCTGGGTGGAAAGCCGGAGGCTGGGAGCCGGCCGCCCTGCCCTGATAAGCTGCCGCAGACAGGGTTTTCCCACATGGGGACCGTATGCCAGCCGGAAACGCCGGGCCCCCCGGCGGACTATGAAAAGGTTCAACAGGAATGTCGTCAAACTTGCCGCCAGGGATGCGGTAAAGGGTATCAGAGGATCGATCCAGCGGCCCCAGGCGATAAAGGCCCAGGAAAAACCGGCCCCAATAGCCAGGCTGAAGATGCAGCCCAGACCCAGGGAGGGAAAGGGGCCCAGCCGTACCAGGACAAGGAGTTCCGCCCCAATCACCAGAAAGGAGCAGAGCAGGACCGGCAGCCTGCCCGGAATTCCTATGCCCCGGCCCCGGAGAATATTATCCGCCAGGATATAGGAGATCTCGCTGTCCGTATGCCCGGCCCCCTTCAAAAAGCGGAAAAACCCTCCGGCGCCGGATTCCACCGCGGAATTCCGGTCTTCCCGGGGCCCCAGGATGACAAAGGCCCTGCCCAAAGCCTGGGACAGGGTTTCCCGCAGCAGCCATAGTTCCCGGTGGGCATCCCGCAGCCTGTCAAAAACCGCGGACAATTCGTCCCGCAGGGCGGTGATCTGTTGTATGGCTTCTTCCCCCAGGCCCTCGGCGCCCAGAAGCTCTTCATAACCGGTCTTCAGGATTTCTTCCGCGGGACCATAGAGGAATTCCTCCAGAACGCCGAAGTACTCCGCCCTGGTTTGGAGCCAGCGGATCTTCCATTCCCGGGAAAAACGCTGCGCCGCGGGATTCCCCGGGTTAGAGGCGACCAAAAATTCTTCCCGCTGGGTTTGGGCATAGTCGTAGAGCAGCGGCGGGGATCGTTCCGGCTCCAGAACCGAGTAGATCCCCAGCCTGTCCGCCTCCCGCAGGAGCCGCTGAAGGGTTTCCTCCGCTTCCTGGCAGGCGGTAAAGGTCTCCAGGGGGATCCGGCGGAAGTTCTCGTCCCGGTCCTGGAACAGGGACCAGGGGCCCTGCGGAGAATCGCCGGCGGGGGCCTCAAAGAGCAGGTTCCCCCGGGAATCCAGGGGAATCCAATGGTCCCCATCCTCAAAGGTGTTTACCAGGAACAGGGCGGTTCCGGTAGTTTCCACCCGGGATTCTATGAAGCGGTTTTTGAGCGCACCGTAGACCACATGCTCCGGTCCCTCCGGCCTTTCTACCGGGGCGGCCCGGCGGACCCTGCCGTCCCAGTCCGCCTGGGGCCGGGAATAACTTTGACCGGCCGGTTCGGGGCTTCCCCCCGGGGAGAGCCGCAGATCCCCCGCCCGGTATACCCGGCCAAAGGCGGTGATGGTCTGTTCCAGCCGGGCAATCCCCTCCTGGTCCTGGTGGACCAGGGCCGCGGTCAAACGTTCCTTGCCCTGGTCGGTCAGACCTACCAGCTCATCGACATAACGGCGGGCCTCACCGGGGGCTATGGACCCCACCCGGATGGCCTCAAAGAGGTTGCGGATATTCCGCTCCATCAGGGAGAATTCTTCCTCGAACCAACTGCGGATCTCCTCTTCGGAATTGGCCCTGCCCGGAGAAAAACCCAGGATGGGGGTCTGGATCACCAGGGAATCGGCGTCCATTTCGATCAGGGTAAGGATCATCCGGGCGGCGGTATCGGGTTCCAGGAAGTCTCCGCTGTCCACAATAAGAAGTTCCGGGACCGGGGCGGAACCCTTCCGCCGTTCCAGAAGAAAATCGTAATGGGGCCCCAGCCTGGGCCCCTCCAGCAGCCAATACAACAGCGCCGCGATACCGGCCGCGGCCAGAAACGCGCTGATAAAGACAAGAAATAGCTTTTTTCGGACAATAAAGGCTGCCATGCGTCTCTCCGGCTGCGGTACGTTAAAATGGTCATACAGCGCCGTCTAAAGAGGCTTATGCGTATAACAGTTATATTTCGGTATATTTACCCTTATTTATTATCGGGGTACAGTTACATAACTATCCTGGCCGATGATAGAGATACGGTCCCTTCCGGCTGGGTGGAACCATTACGATTTGACAAGGAGACATGGTATGAAAATTTACAGCCGACGGATAGACGCGGCACGTCCCGGTATTTTACCCGGGTGGGGCCTTCCGGCGCTGATCTGCGTTTTTGGTTTGGTTTTAGCCTTGGGCGCCTGCGCCAAACCCCCGGTTGAGGAGATGGAGAACGCTGCCAGCGCCGTTACCAGGGCGGAAAACGACCCGGATGCGGTAACCTATGCGGCCGGCACCCTGTCCAGGGCCCGGGATGCCCTGAATCGCATGCGGGCCGAGGCAGAATCCAAACGCTATGATTCGGCCAAAAGCTTTGCCGCCGAGGCGGTAAGCGCTGCGGAAAAGGCCATCGCCGACGGCAGGGCCGCCGCGGTTCGGGCCCGGGAGGAGGCATCCGCCCTGCTTAATCAGGTAAAAGCTTCCCTGGCCGACACGGGAAGATCCCTGGAGAATGCCAAAACCGTGGAAAATATTGTTTTGGACTTCAACGCCCTGGATCAGGACTACGACGGCGCCCGGCGGACTACCGCCCAGGCGGAAGTGAGCCTGGCGGGGAACGAATACCAGGATTCCATGGATAAAAGCCGGACCGCCCGGGGGATGCTCAGCGCCATCGACGGTAAAATTTCCGGGGCTGCCATCTCCGTTTCCCGAAAAAAATAGAATCTCCGGGGAAAGGGCTTCCGGTTCATGGCCTTTGACTTATTCAGCAGGTTGCTTTCGTTTTTTCACTGGGACAGGAAGGACAGCGGAAAACGGTCCCTGTTTAAGCGGCTTACCAAGGAGCTTGCGGGCAACCGTTTTGCGCGCTTCTACAAGCCTAAGCTGCTGGAAGCCCAGCCGGAGATGGCAAAGTTTTTTTGGGATTTCTATAAAACCCTTTCGCATGCCCAGGTTTTTCTGCAAAATGCCGCCAAGTCCGTCCAGCTTAAACAGCTTACCGTAGAAGCCTTCCTGGACATGAAGTACCTGGATGCCCGGCAGCGGCTTAACAATGACTATGTGGAAGAGAAAGCCAAGATCATGCCCATTACGGAGGTGTTCCACCTTCTGAAGGGAGATCTGGCGATACTCTCCGGCGCTTTTGACGGGGATGTGGTTTCCCGGATAGACGCCTGTTATAACCAGATTCTCTCTATCGTTCATCTGGTCAGCTTCGATTATTTTCTCTTCCTGCGAAAGTTCGATTCCGGCATGGCGGAACGAAATTTCAACGCCATGCCCCGGTTCATGCCGGTCCGGGGGGTACTGCTTGTGGAGGAGATCAAGGATTTTCTGGAGGTTTCCTGCCCTGTCGAGCTGGATTCAGACTGGACCCTGCCGCTGCAGATACTCAAGGTCTATAAAAACGGCGTAGAGGTGCTGACGGCGGACGAATGGACCAAACTGCTCGGCGGTCTGCGGGAACTGACGCGTTCATCGATCCTGGAACTCATGGTCCGGCATATCAGCCTGGACCCCCAGTGGGAATTCAAACCCCGGATTATCCGGGAACACATCGCAACGGCCTACCTGGAAGGATGCCGGAAAGAGGTGGACCAGGCCCTTACGGGATTTTTGTACTCCCAAAAGCAAAACCAGATAGCTGCCCTGGCCGGGGAACTCTTTGGCGATTCCGATATTAAGCAGCTTATGTACTACACCGAAAAGGACAGCGAAGTCTTTGTTGCCCTGGGGCTCGATGGTTTTATCCACGCCAGAAGCCTTAACTACCTGAAAATTTTTATGGTGGACTTCTTTCAGACTGATATCCAGGGGCTTTGCGAATTGTTTTTGGTCCAGGGACTCTGGACCTC
>JAISFT010000153.1 GCA_031263435.1 Treponema sp.
CAGGTCCAGAATCTGTACGGTACGGACCTGGAGGGCCCGCTTGCGGAAGAAGAAGGCCAGGGGGTCCGGGGTCTGGTAGCCTGCAAGCTGGAGGATGCCTTCGTCCACCGCGTAGACAACGATTTTCCCCGGCCGGGAGGCCGAATATTTGATGGTAAAGTCCTCCCCGCTTTTAGCCTCCGCGGGAATGTCCAGGTTGATACGATTGGTGCGGCTTTCCCGGTTCATGGAGAAGGGGACCGCCCCGTAACTGAGGGGGGACATAAAAATTTCCGGGGAAGAGGGGGAACGGACAAACTGGATATTCACATAGCCGTTTCCCTCCAGATCCGGGGGGGCCGTGATGCTGGTAAGGATGGTTTCACCATCCCCCGGAGATCCGGCCGCGCCGGTTTCCGAACTGAACCATTTGTAGGCGTAGACCCTGTCCCGTTCGATTGTGATAAGCCCCGAGCCCCGGTAGGGAGCCTTGACCATGATCTCGATCTCCTCCCCGGGGTTAAAATCCCCCTTGTTCAGGGTGATCTCCAGCTCCGCGGTACGGGTAAGGCTGCGCTGCAGATTGGCGCTGCCGGCCACCGAAAAATCGATCCGGTTGAACTCGATATCCTCGATGTCCCCGGCAGCCCCGGCCTCGCCGGAGGCGCTGCCGCCGGAAAGACCGGCGGTCCCGGTATCTCCGGGGACGCCGAGAATCAGGCGGAATTCGCCGGGAGTACCGGTGGGGAGCTCATAGTCCAGCCCCGCGGCGGGGATGGAGATCTTCCGGGTCCACAGGGGATAGTCCTTCCGCACGGATTGGTACTTGTAGAGGCCGTTGGGCTGCCGCACGAGGACCGAAACATAACGGATCTCCACCAGGCTCAGGTTGAGGTCCTCCACACTGCTCCGTTCCGCCTGGGGGTTGATGGCGATAAACGAAAGTTTCCGCACCGTATTCCGCTGGATATACCCCAGATTCCCGTCCGCCCGGTAGCCGACAAGGTAGGGCAGGGGGCTTACATAGACCTGGGTTTCCGCGGCCACGTTCCGGCCGCTCCCCTTTTCAAAGGCCTCGGTGTAGAAGGCAAGGCTGTAGGTGGCCTTTTCAAATTTGGCGGTGTTCAGCACAAAGGCCGCCTGCCCTTCGTCATTGGTGGTAAGGGTCCCCAGGAACTCCTGGTAGGTGTTCTTAGCCTGGTAGGGGTCCCGGAACTGGTAGTCCCGGTACTGACGGAAGTACTGGTAGCCGGGGGACAGGTTTATCTGGGCCTTGACCTCGTTCCCCGCCGCGGGAGTCCCAAAGAGGTTCCGCACCGTTACCAGGGCATTGAGTTCTCCGGGGGCTATCCAGCCTTCCCGGGGCAGGGGATCAAAGACGGCGCTAACCTGCAGGGTATCGGGGAGGAATTCCTCTACCTTGACCGTCTGGGAACCCAGGAAGACCTTATCCTCCCGGCCGTCTTCCCGGGGGCGGATCACATATACCGTGGTGGTATAGGTCCCCGTGGGGGACCAGTCCTGGGTACGGAAGCTTATCTCCTCCACCCCCTCGGCGGAAAGGCTGATACGGCGGTTGTAGATCTCCTGGCCCCGGGGATCGGTTACCGTACATTCCAGGGGGGTCCCTTCCAGCCGGGGGGCCCAGTCGCCGCTCTTTACCGCCATGCCGATATACACCTGGTCCCCGGGCCGGTAGAGTCCCCGGTCGCTAAACAGGAAGGCCCGCAGGTTGTTGGGGTTGTCGGCCCCCTGGATTCCCCCCACGTCAAAGGAGGAATAGTCCAGACTCCGCCCCGTGGTCCTGACGGGCATAAAGGACAGATCTTCCCCCTGGCGGACGGTGAATACCGTGGGAGCCGTGTCGTTTTTATAATCGGAAAGATCGGGAAACCGGACATGGCCGTCCGCGCCGGTAACCGCGCTGATAAGGGGATTCCCGTTAAGCCCCAGGACCTGAACCTGGGCCCCCTCCACCGGCGCTCCGGTGGCGATGGACTGGACAAACAGATCCCGGCTGTTATCGGTATTGGTTTTTACAAAAAAGCCCAGATCGCTGACCATGATAAGCCGCCGGTCGGATACGTTGGTGTCGACCCCCCGGACGGTAAAAACAAAGAGGCCGTGCCGCAAATTCTGTTCCGGGATATGGTCCAGGTAGCGGGAAAAATCAAACGAAAAATAGGCGATATCCCGCTCGCTTTCCAGGGGAATGTTCTCGTTCTCCTGGTATAGCTGGGAAATGTTGTTCTGGCTGAAATTGCTGAAAAAATTGACGGCCGTCACATCCCCCCGTGTTTGGGAGACCAGGTGGTTAATGTCATCGGGGCGGATCCGGCCGATGGTGTAGCTGATCTCCCCAATCCCCCGGGTAAACAGGGCCAGCCGCTTGTCCCCGGAAAAGGAGAGGATGCTCCCCTCCGACAGGACTGCCAGTTCCCGGGGATAGGCTTTTGTCTGGACGATTGTTTCGTAGGGATCGTTAAGGTAATAGTCGCCGTAAAATTTTGCCCGGTTGTCCAGTTTAATGTAGATATAGCGGCCGGGGGTGGCGGAGAATTTGTAGGCGTTCATCGCGTTGTACCTGTTCTGCCCCGGCACCGGTTCAAGTTCGATGCGCCTTCCCTGGGCCAGCACCTGAGGAACTATATCGCGGGGGGAAGACCAGCGGTAGTCTTCCTGCGCTTTCAGCCCCGGCAGTTCCGGCCGGTCAACGGGAAGCTCCCAAACCTGGATGTTCCTGCTCAACTCCCGTTCCTCAATGGTTCCCCGGGAATTGAAGATCAGCACATGGTCGAAACGCTGATCATCGTTTTTGATCAGTTCCTGGGAGACCCCCAGGATCTGCGCGTAGCCGGTCATGCCGGGAACGCTTACCGTAAGTGTAGAGG
This sequence comes from Treponema sp., assembly GCA_031263435.1. Next base: position 2,871 of record JAISFT010000153.1, read on the forward strand.
CCCCCGCAACGCTTCCCCCGCCGGAGGCGGCCTTGACCCCCCTTTTCAGGGAGATGACCATGTCGGTTTCCCGCGCGGGAGTCCCCACAGGTTCGGAGACGATATAGGCCTCGGTACGATCCCGATTGTAATTGAGCGAAAAACCGTAGAGCCGCTTTTCCATCCGTCCCGAAGCGGCGTTCAGCCGCGGTTCAATGACAAGGGCATTTTCCAGGGAAGCGGAATCTATGGGGTAATTGGCCGTAACAACGGCGGTAACCCGCTTAATGGCGGCGTTTTCCGGGTCAATGTAGAATTCCCCATCCCCCAGATTCAGGGAAAAGTCGGGGATACTGAAAGAACAGGTCCTGGCGGCGGGAACCACATGGGAAACAAACAGCCCCTTGCCAAAAGTTACCGTGTACTGCCGCCCGATTTCCCAGGAACCGGAGGCGGTAAACATCAGCATGTTGTCCCAATCCCAGCGCCACTGCCCCGCTATGGGGGGGCTGATGCTGATGAGGGAATTTTCCGTTTCGTGATCAAAATCCCTGCCCAGCAGTTCCAGGGGCGCCGCGGAACCGTAAAATTCCAATACCAGCGGCCGGGCCTCTTTATCGGGGGTTTCATTTGCAGGGATCAGCATAAGGCCGTATTCGACAACGATGGGCCTGGGCTTGCGGGACTGGTAGAAGTTCCAGCCGGCGTACCCGCCGACAAGGGCAAGAACCAGAACGCAGGAGAGTACAAAAAGGAAGCGATGGGTCCGGTAGAATGTGCCAAGGGGGGAAAACAGTCTTTTCAGAGCCCCGGTTATTCCACCCTTAAAGAAAAAGCGGAACAGTAGCCCCAGAAACTCGGGCGGTGTATAGGACCCAAGAAAAAATTTAAACCAATTCCTGCCCTGTTTTTTCTCCGCCATAACAACCTCTCTTCCTGATATTCAGTGTATTAGGAAGTGCCGGCCCTTTCAAGAAGTTCGGCATTTCTATCATTGCTGCGGACCAGCCGCCTGGCAAGGAGCTTGGAGAGAAAAATGCCGTAATGGGGATAGGAGCGGATAATATTCACAAAATTTCTCCGGGTCAGGAGGATCAGTTTCCCCGGTCCGTCCGCCCGTACCGACGCGGAACGCCGCTGGTTAAGCAGGAAAGACATTTCTCCCATAAAAACATCTTTGGGCGAAAGGGACCCCACCTTTTTCAGGTTGTGGTACACCGAATAGGCGCCGCTTACGATATAGTAAAGATAATCGCTGGGTTCATCCTCCCTAAGTACAATGTCCCCCTTCTTTACCAGTTGCACCCTTTCACTGGCAAAACCTGCAGGAACCTCCTGCTCCACCTGGGTATCGTGACGGACCACCATGGTTACCTGGTTTCCAATGTCGTTGTACCTGAGTTCTGCGGCATAGAGGCCGGCCATTTTGATCCCCCGGCCGTGGAGGGACATACTGTCCTGGTTGGCAATTTTTTTAAGATGGGCCTGCACATCAAAGCCCTCTCCCTCATCCCGAATCACAAACGAGGTACTTTCCTGGCCCTGCTCCCAGAGGAACTCCACCCTTTTGGCCCGGACAGCGGGGTCCCGGCATTTTTCCGCCACCAGTTCCACCACCGAAACGCCCTTGTCCAGGGCGGCGGTCTTTTCATCGTAGGTAATGCCGCAGTTTCCGTGTTCCACGGCGTTGACGATCAGTTCCGACAGGGCAAGCTGGAGGGACATCTTCTTGTCCGGGGCGATAAGCCCCCGCTGGGTAAGGAGCATGGTCCCCATACCGGCATAGAGCGGAATTGCCAGGATATCATTTTCAATAATGAAACTGCCGGACATTTCATTCAAAAGGTTGTGGTTGAATTCCCGCTGAAAAATAATCTGGGAATTCTGCTCGATGATCCGGATGGTTTTGTAGATATGGGAACGGATCTGGTAATCGTTCAGCAGGGTCAGCACATTGACGAATTTGTACCGTTCAAGAAGCCGGGTCTCCGTGTTCTCCCCCTCGTGGTAACACCCCACAATACCAAAATTAAAGGGCCAACTGTCGCTGCGAACACGGGTTAAAACCTTGTCTACATCAATAAGGGGATCGGAAAAATTAACAATGATAATTTCCGGCAGATCGTAGTTAAGGAAGTTGAGGATTTCTTCCTCTTCGACAAGAAATCTTAAATTGTAATCCTGCCAATCAGGGTCCCCGGTCCGGGCTTCCGCGTCAAAAGCTCCTTCCAGAATCCTTGCAAGGGCCGGATCCGAATTGATGACTCCCAGAGTTCCCATGCAACAAGTCTATCCCAATTATAAGAAAAATGAAATATACTCCATCCATCATGAAAGAACCGGGAAACGGCCCCGCCGTTATCGGCGCTGCCAATGGCGCCGCCATCAGCGCCGCTATTGGCGAATTTGCCGGCCGCATCAAGGCAAATATCGAAAAGGTATTTCTGGGAAAGGGCGGAGCCATTGATACGCTCATCGCCGCCTTTCTTGCCGGGGGGCATGTTCTGCTGGAAGATGTCCCCGGCACAGGAAAGACCATCCTGGCCAGGGCCTTTGCCGGCAGCCTGGGACTCAGCTTCGCCCGGATTCAATGTACCCCGGACCTGCTGCCCGCCGATATTCTGGGGGTCTCGGTATGGCAGGACGGGGACTTTGTATACCGCCCCGGCCCTGTGGTAAACCAGTTCGTCCTGGTGGACGAGATTAACCGGGCCACCCCCCGTTCCCAATCCGCCCTGCTGGAAGCTATGGCGGAAGGCCAAATTTCCGTGGAGGGGAAGCGCATGGCCCTGCCGCAGCCCTTCTTCGTACTGGCCACGGAGAATCCCGTGGAATTCGAGGGAACCTTCCCGCTGCCGGAGGCCCAAAAGGACCGCTTCCTCCTCTCCATGAGCCTGGGCTACCCGGACCGGGAGGCCGAAGGACTTATGCTGGAAAACCAGCGCCGCCTGGGCCACCCCGTAACGGACCTGCAGCCGGTGGCGGAGGCTTCCGAAATTCCCGCCCTGCAGGAGGGAGTTACCAAAATCCATATAGAGGCGGCGGTTAAGGGCTATATCCTTGCCCTGGTGGAAGCCACCCGGCAGGATTCCCATTTGCGGGTGGGGATCTCCCCGCGGGGCAGCCTTGCCCTGTACCGGGCCAGCCAGGCCTTGGCCGCGATCCGGGGCCGGGCCTTCGTTACCCCCGAGGATATCAAAGAGCTGGCAATGCCGGTGTTCCGCCAGCGGATGCTCCTCTCCCCGGAGGCTCTGGTCCGGGGCATCACCGCAGACAGGATCATCAGTTCCATCCTGGACCGGGTTCCCGTCCCAGAGTACACAGCCCCATGAAACTTGGTGGATGGGCTCAACTGCGGAGGGCGTGGCCGGGCCGGCTGTTTTTCCTGGCCGGGCTCTGCATCGCAGTATGCCTGTTCGCCCCCCTGTACCTGCTCCGGTTTTTATCCCTGTTCGTCCTTTTGGTGATCCTGGGGGCCCGGTTCTACAGTGAGTACCTGATCCGCAGACTCCGGGTGATCCGCCGGGACCGGGAGATCCGCTGCTTCCGTTTTGAATGGGCCGACATTGAACTGACCGTAGAAAATTCCGGCCTTCTGCCGGCCTTTATGCTGGCCCTGGGGGACTGGCCCGGAGACCTGGCCGTGTTCAAGGACCACAAGAAACTCTGCACCCTCCCCGGCCGTTCCCGGCTGGTCTTTACCTGGCGGGCCTACTGTTCCGAACGGGGCATCGGCAGCCTGGGGCCCGCCCAACTGCGCTGCGCCGATCCGCTGGGGATCTTCCCCTTCGCCGCTACCGCCGGCGAAAACACCCGTTTGGTAGTGTACCCCGCGCCGGGAATGATCGCCCTTACCAGTCCGGGGGGCATCCCCCTGGGAAAGCTCCCCAGCCGGAGCCCCCTTTACGAAGACATGACCCGCCGCCGTTCCCTGCGGGAGTACCGCAGGGGGGACGAACCCCGGCGGATCAACTGGAAGGCTTCAATGAAAAGCCCCGCGGCCCAAAAAGCCCCGCCCAGGGCGGCGGATGTTAGATCCAATGTGAACCGGGATACCGCCGTACCTGCAAAGGCCAATCAGGATGTCAACCTGCTGGTAAACGAATACGAGGCGGCAATCTCCTGCCCCCTGGTGGTGTTCCTCAACCTGGACCCCTACGAGTACAGCCTGGGGAAGCGGGAACTGTGGTTCGAGCGGGCCATCGAAGCCGCCGCGGCCCTGTGCCTCATGGCCTCCCGGGACCGGCAGGACCTGGGGATTATCTTCTACCGGACTTGGGAAAAAGAGACCCGAGAAGAAGAAAGCCGGGAAGGAGAGACCCGGCAAGAAGGCGCAGAGGACCCCTGCACCCTCATCAAACCCAGCCCCTTCACCCTGCTCCCCATCCTGGAACGGCTGGCCGCCATCAAACGGCCCCAGGGCCCCGGCCCCGCCCCCGACGGGGGCGAGGAAACGGATGGGGAAACCGATGGCAAAACAGAAGGCGGAGAAAGGCTCCGGGGCAGCACCCGCTCCCTGCTGGACCAAGGCAAGCGGCTGCCCTATGGAACCCGGCTGGTCTACACCGGCCCGGAGCTGCCGGGGGAGGACTACATCGCCCTGAACACCCTGCGGGCCTCCCGCCTGAGCCTGGAGTACCTGGTCCTTGACGAGCGGCGCCTGGGGCCCACAGCGCCGGGCAATGCGCCCCGCTATCAGATGCGGGAGGGGGGCTATGACATCATCTAACAACCGCTTCACAACGGAAGGTACAAGCCATACGGAGGAGCGGCCCGATCTTTCCGGCCCCCGCGCCGTTCCGGGGAACCCCTTTTACCGGGTCCTGGCCCTCTACCTGCCCTGGTCCGTCCTCGTCTGCCTTCTGCCCCCGGTCCTGGCCCTGATCCACCGGCTGCTGCCCCAGCTTCCCCTCTCCGGCCCCGCACTGGCCCCGGCAGTGTATATCCCGGTCCTGATCATCAGCGCCGCAGTAACCGTGTACCTGGAACTCCTGGACCCCCGGACCAATCACAGCGGCGCCCACATCCGGGGAGCCGTCCTCAGCATCCTGATGGCCTATCTGTTTTCATCAATCGTATCGGCCATAACCAAAGTCGTATCGTCCATACCCAGAGTCCCCCCGGGCCTGCGGGAGGCGGCGCGGCAGTTCCTCCCCGGCCCGGGCAACATCACCGCAGTCCTGGCAGTCCTGTACCTCTGGGTCTTCGTCATCCGCCTGCGGGACCTGTTCCGGACCAGGGAAATTTTTGAATACCACCTGCGCCGCCACCGGGGCGAAGACCTGCGGCGGGTAATGCTGGAAGACTCAGGCGTCCTGGCGGGAGTAGAAACCCAGGTCCGCTCCATGACCCGGCATTACGGCATACAACTGGGAATCGTTTTCATCCTGGTCCTCATCTGCGACACAGTGGGGGCCCCCCTTTTGCTTTTCCAGCGGGTCCTCACCATGCTGGTCATCGCCGCGGCCGCGGCAGTCTTTTCCCTCCTCAACCTGTTCCGCCAGGAACAGTACTTCGCCGGCGAAGGCATCGCCGTCCCCGCGCCCGAGCGCCGCAGACGAATGGGCGCAGGAGTACTGTTCTGCGCGGGCGCAGGAATACTGGCCGCCCTCTGCGCCCTGGGCAGCAATCTCCTGCCCCTCTCCGCCATCATCGCCTTCTTCGCCTGGCTTGCCCGGCTCCTCAGCCGCCCCGGCGAGGCCCCGCGAAGCATCGAAATGCCCCAGCCGGACCCCCCCATGACCTTCACCCCCCAGGACATGGCGCAGGCCCTCGGCATAGAAGAAACAGAACCCTGGCCCCTGTGGAACTACCTCCCCCATATCATCCTGGCCCTGATCATCGCAGCGTTTCTGTGGTTCATGGTAAAACCCCTGTTCGGCTTCAAAGGAGGATCGGAAAAACTCCCCTTCCTCCTGCGCCTCGCCCGCCTGTTCCGGGGCGCCCTCAAGTCCCTCCGCCTCGCCCTCGGCAATTTTTTTAGCTCCCTCCGCGGCGGCGCAGGAATACGCATCGGCAAATCGCCGGAGGGAAACCTCAGGGACCTCAGCGGGGAACTCCTGGCCCGCCTGTCCGGAGCCCGCAAACGGGAACTGCGGCAAAGCCTTAACCTCTTCGCCCGGCTCATCCTCTGGGGCCAGCAGAACCACCACACCCCATGGAAACCCAGCATGGGCCCCGGGGAATTCTGCGCCGTCCTGGCCCGTAACGTGCAGCTTTCCAGCCTCCCGGAGAATCTTGAGGGGGGACCGCCAGCAAAGCTGGCTCGTCTCCCCCCTCGGCCCAGCCCGCCGGGCCAAAGCGGCCCTGCGGTCTTGGCCTTCCCCCCTCTGCGGGGGCCGCAGCAGCAAACCAGCGCCGCATCCGCCCCCCCACCGGAACCATCATCTTCCGGGCCCCCGCAACGCCCCCGGAATCCCCCCCCGGAAGAAGCGCCCCAGGGCGCACTACCGTCAGCAGAAATAACACTGCCAACAGAAATAACACTCCCAACAGAAATCCTGCGCTGTGGCGAAATCTTTGAAGAAGCCCTTTACGGCCCCCAACTCCCGGACAAGGAAACCCAGCAGGAATTCCGCCGCCTCGTAGAAAAGATCACCGGCTAAACTTGACTCGCCGTGTACCTTAAACCCGGCCCACAGCACAGCATGTCCCGGCAGATTGCCGTAACAGGAATGTATGACAGGATGTATACCCAAAAGATGCTATGCGCAATAAACCCCGAAATTCTCGTAAATATTTTGAAAAAATAATAGACAAAAAGAAAATATTATTATAGTATATAGCACAGTGGTATAAAACCGTATTTTAGCAGGCAGAAGGAATGTTATGTTTCAATATTTTATGACCTTAGGCATTTATTCAATTGCGTCATTTTTTGTACTGTTTTTTGTTTCTCTTAAAGAAATATCAAAAAATATTGGCACTATAATAAATATTATAATATGGTATACATTATTAAATTTTGCCAATGTATTCCCCTGGTTTAATTTTGGACACATGAATTGGACCGGAAAATTACTTGTAATGATTATTGCCATTATAGTTATTGTCTATAAAAAATTAAGGAAAGAAAATGGATTTGCATTTTTTGTTTTTGATAAAAAAAATATAAAGACAGTCATTATAACAATAATGGTATATATTTTAATTACTTTGACTGTACTAATATTCTTATTGATCAATGGAAAATTCAATATTGAAAGATTCATAATGAATGTTATTCTTGTCGGGATAAGCGAGGAATTATATTTTCGCGGATTGATATATAATAAAATTTCCAAAATACAAATCAAAACCAAAGGGCCCGAATTTATTTATATATTAATATGCAGTTTTATGTTTGGTATATGGCACATGTATTTTTTTAATTTAACAATAGTTCAAAATGTAATAAATTTTTTAATTCCATTTGCTTTAGGAATATTTATTAATATAATGTACAATAAATCAAAAAATATATTAGTCCCAATATTAATTCATAATAGCATTGATACATTATATTATGGATTTTTAACATTAACACAAATATATTTTATCAAATTGGGTGGTGGTTAATAAGCTAAAATAAAAGCGGGGTTTACTGCGCCTAACAGGTCTGGTAGCCGCTGCGCAAACAGCATCCATACAGCCGGAACGTTATGCGGCATTTTTTAGCCCAAATTTGCCGTCGCAGGCGCTATCCATGACGCCTGAAATTTTTTACTATTGACATAATAAACATAGAATGGTATAAAAGGACCTTATGGAAGGAAACGTTTTAGAAATTGAGAATATCCAATATTCTTATGACAGAAAAAATATGATTTTAACAAATTTTACACTAAAAATCAAACGCGGCGGTATTGTGGCTATACTTGGACATAATGGAGCGGGAAAAACAACACTGCTTCGGCTGATTGGGAAATTGATACAGCCGCACAAAGGCAGCATCCAATGGGATTTAACAGCCGATGAAAAAATCGGGTATATGCCTGAAGGGTTAGGGCTTTATCCCCGGCTTTCCGGTTATGAAAATATGAAATTACAATTTTTAAGCGCAAACAAAAAACCGGACAAAGAATTGATATTGTCTGTTTTGAATAAAATTGAACTTGGAGAACATATAAAAAAATT
>JAISFT010000189.1 GCA_031263435.1 Treponema sp.
CCCGGTTCCGCCGGGGTCCCGCCCCTTCTTTCGGTACGGAACCTGTCGGTCCGTTTCGGCGAACCGGAAAAGCCCCTTACCGCCCTGGACCGGATAAGCCTGGATCTGCGGGAGGGGGAATTCCTCCTGGTCGCGGGGTCCAACGGTTCGGGAAAAACCCTGCTCATGCGCTGTATGGCGGGGCTCCTGAAGGCCCAGGAGGGGGAGATCCTGCTCCGGGGGCGGCCCCTCTCGGGGCCCCTTTCGCTTTCCCGCTCCCTGCGCCGGGAACTGGGGATTGTCTTCCAGGATGCGGAGGCCCAGATCCTGGGGGAGACGGTGGAGGAAGATACCGCCTTTGGCCCGAAAAACCTGGGCCTCTCCCGGGAAGAGACGGAACGCCGTGTGGAAGCAGCCCTGGGAGCGGTGGACCTGGAGGAAAAGCGGCGGAGGGCGCCCCGGCGGCTTTCCGGCGGGGAGAAACGGCGTCTTGCGGTGGCGGGGGTCCTGGCTATGGGCTGCAGCATCATCATCATGGACGAGCCCTTCGCCAACCTGGACTGGCCGGGGGTGGTTCAGGTCCTGGAGATCCTCCGATCCCTTAAAGAAACGGGGAAGAGCCTCATCGTCCTGACCCATGAGCTGGAAAAAGTTCTGGCCCTGGCGGACCGGCTGCTCATCCTCCACCGGGGACAGATACGGGACGATGGGAACCCCGCCGCGGTGCTGGACCGGCTGGATCCTGCCTGGGGGGTCCGGGACCCCCGGCGGAACTACCGGACCGTGGGGGACTGTTCCTGGCTTGACGAAAACCTTGCGGGGAAAAGCCCGCAAACCCTATACTTGAACTAAGGGAGGCGGCAAGGTGCCGGAAATGCTCTGCCGCGGGCGGGCGGTATATGGGAAAATTCCCGGCGGGAGGACGGCGCCGGCCTTTCCCTTCGGATACCGGGCGGGGGACAGCCCCCTGCACCGCTGCCCCGCCCCGATCAAGCTCCTGGCGGTACTCCTGTTGTCGATCTTTGCCTACGGTTCCGTGCCGGGGCTCTGCGCCGGGGCCCTGGGAATCGCCGCGGCGGCGCTTGTCGCAGGCATAAGGCCCTGGGAACTGTTAAGGGGAAGCCGCCCGGTCCTGTTCCTGGCCCTGCTGTTCTTCCTGCTCAGGATTATCGAATTCGGCGGGACCGCGCCTTTTTTCCGTGTCCGTGGGGCGGAGATCCCCGGCGGCTTGGCACAGGGCCTCTCCATGCTGGTGTCCTTTGCCGGCGGGGCCCTCCTCTTTGCGGTAACCACGATGGGGGAACTGCGGGCCGGCCGGCCTTTCAGCGCCCCCCCGCTGTCCCGTTTCGGCCTTGCCCTCTCCCTCATGCTGGGCTTCTTTCCCCGTTTCTTCGAGATCTGGGAGGGGACGACCCTGGCCTGGCGGGCCCGGGGGGGAAGCCCCGGCAGAATCGGAGCGCTTATCCTGCCGGTAACGGAGCGGATGCTTGAAAGCGCCTTTAACACCGCCGAGGCCCTGGAGGCCCGGGGACTAACGGACCCGCGGGACCATTGTTCCGGCAGAGTCTGATAATTTAGCTGATAATGTAACAAGGAAGGTTTTTGTGGAACCCATCATTCTGGCATCGGGGTCCCTGAGGCGGCAGGAATATTTCCGCCTTATGGGACTTCCCTTTCGTATCATCCCTCCCCGGATCAATGAGGAGGCTGAGGGTAACGAAGACCCCCGGAACTTTGCGGAAACCCTGGCGATTCGCAAGGTACAGAAGATCATCGAGTACTTAAAGGGTCAAAATCCCCCCTGGATCTGCGGCGCCGACACCCTTATCTCCGTGGACGGCGTTGTCTTCGGCAAGGTAACAACCCGGGACGATGCCAAACGGATGATCGAGGCCCTCCAGGGCCGTTCCCACCAGGTTATCACCGCCGTGGCCCTGTACTCCGGCAAGACCAGCGCCATCGACTGCCGGTCCGTGATCAGCGAAGTGGTATTTTGCCCCCTCTCCGACGAACAGATCGAATGGTACCTGGATACCGGCGAATGGCAGGGCGTAGCGGGCTCCTACCGGATCCAGGGTCTGGCGAGCTGTTTTGTCTCCGGCATCCGGGGCTCCTACAGTTCCATTGCCGGCTTGCCGCTGCACGAATTTTATGTCATGCTCAGGGATAATGGCTATCCTTACGGGGCCTAGCAGCCTGTTGCACTTGTAGGTTTTTGCGTCACTTGTTCACCTGAGGTGAACTTGCCGCAAAAACCACGATAAATGGGCTGCTTTTGGAGTTTGTAAGGTATAAAAATTCACTTTCGTGAATTTTTATACGGTTTTATGCGCCAAGCGCAGCAAACTCCCAGGTGAAAAACCGCCAGGTTTTTTACCCATTTTCCACCCTCCCCTGGCGGAGGGTGAGATACAGAGAAGGCGGATAAAGATCTGATGATTTTTATCCGGAGAGTTTTCCACCGAAAACTCCGGGAGGAGGAGAATTGGCAGTAGTTACCATGAAAAGTCTGCTCGAATCGGGGGTGCATTTTGGCCACCAGGTAAAACGCTGGGATCCCCGGATGAAGAAATACATCTTCGCCGAGCGCAACGGAATCCACATCATCGATCTGCAAAAAACCATTCAGGCAATAAAAGATGCCTACGAGGCGGTCCGCAAAACCGTGGCATCCGGTAAGACGGTGCTTTTTGTAGGCACCAAGAAGCAGGCTCAGCAGGCTATCCAGAAAGAAGCTGAACGCTGCGGCATGTTCTACGTCAATAACCGCTGGCTGGGGGGCATGCTTACCAACTTCGTCACGATCAAGAAGTCCCTGCTCCGGCTTAAAAAACTGGAAAAAATGGAAGTGGACGGGACCTTCGAAAACCTCACCAAGAAGGAAATAGCCTCCCTGAACAAGGAACGGGCAAAGCTTCAGAAGAACCTGGGGGGCATCAAGGAGATGAAGGACCCGCCGGGGATCCTCTTCATCATCGACACCCGGAAAGAGGCCATCGCGGTTACCGAGGCCCAGCGGATGGGCATCCCGATTGTGGCAGTGGTGGATACCAACTGTAACCCCGAAGGGATCGACTACCCCATCCCCGGCAATGATGATGCCATCCGGGCGATTACCCTTTTCACCCAGATCGTCGCCAACGCCGTGGTAGAGGCGGATAACGAGGTGGGGCTTAAGATCATCGAAACCCTGGGGGATGAAGACGAGAGCATGGAAGATATCATGACCGACGCCTCCAAAAAAGAAGAGGACCGGGAGATCGATATCGAAAAATATGCCACCGGCGAAGATCCCGCGCTGCCCGGCCGGGAAGCTCCCGCGGAATCGGACGAAGAAGACGAACTGCCGGTGGATGTAGACAAAGTTTACGGGGACAACCAGTAGGCTTTTACGTTTTACCGGAGCCACATGCCGGAAGTGCAGCAGGCTGCTGTCTAAGACCCGCCGCGGCGGGAAACAAGGAGTTATGATATGGCTGTTACCGCAGAAGATGTAAAACGGCTCCGGGAAAAAACCGGGGCCGGGATGATGGAATGTAAAAAGGCCCTGGTAGATACCGAAGGCGATTTTGAGCAGGCCGAAAGACTCCTCAAGGAAAAGGGTCTGGCGGCGCTGGAAAAACGCGCCGGCCGGGCAACCAACGAAGGGAAGATCTTTATCAAAATTAAAGACCATACCGCCGTCCTCGTAGAACTGGCATCGGAAACAGATTTTGTGGCCCGGAATCCGGATTTTATTGCGCTGGGTGGGCAGATTGCCGACAGAGTTCTGGACCGGGGATACACCGGGATCAACGATGAACTTGCCGCCCTGGTTCAGGATCTGGCTACCAAGATCCGGGAGAACATGAGCCTTAAACGGATCAAGGTGCTTAAGGCCGGCGCCGGTGAGTACCTTACCCAGTACATCCACGGGGACGGCAATATCGGTGTGGTAGTTAAATTGGGTTCCGGCCGGGCGGATCTGTTCGCCGGGCAGGAGGCACAGGACTTTGCCTTTACCATCGCCCTCCACATCGCCGCGTTTAACCCCCTAGCCCTAAGCCGGGACAAGATCGACGGAGCCTGGCTCAAGGAGCAGGAGGAGATCTTCCGCAAGCAGATGGAGGGAGACGAAAAGATGTCCAAGATGAAGGAAACCAAGCCCGAGCAGTTTGAAAAGATCCTCCAGGGCAAGGTAAACAAGTACCTTCAGGATATCTGCCTTCTTGAGCAGGGCTATGTAAAGGACGAAAAACTTACGGTAGCCAGGGCGCTGGAAAATTACGGCAAACAGTTGGGGGCCGCGATTACCGTACAGGATTATGTGTATTTTAAGGTAGGACAGTAATGCACCAGGTACTCAGTGCCTGCGAAGATCGGATGAAGAAAACCCTTGCCGGTCTTAAAGACGATTTTGCCTCTTTCAGAACGGGACGGGCTTCGGCTTCCCTGTTTGACAAGATCCGGATCGATTATTACGGGAATAAGTCTCCCTTGAACCAGGTAGCCAATATTTCCGTTCCCGAGGCCCGGCTTATCGTGATCCAGCCCTGGGACAAGAACCTGATCGGGGAAATAGAGAAGGCAATCCGTTCTTCGGAACTTTCACTTAACCCCAGCAATGACGGCAAGGTGATCCGTATCGCCATACCTCCCCTTACGGAGGACAGGCGCAAGGAACTGGCCAAGCAGGCCAAGACCCAGACGGAGCAGAACCGGGTGGCGGTACGGAACATCCGCCGGGATGGCAACGATGAGCTTAAAAAACTCCTCAAGGATGGAAAACTAACCGAGGATGAGGAGACTAAGCACGGGGAGGAACTGCAAAAGCTTACCGATGGTTATATCGCCAAGCTAAACCTGGCGCTGGAAGAAAAAGAAAACGAAATATTTGAGCGATAGCCCCGTGAATACACGCACAGGCCTCCTCTTTAGACTTGGGGCGGTCCCCTGCGAAAGCCGGGGGCGCCCTTATGGAGGCCGGGGGGCGGAGGGATCCGCACTATGAAAAAAATAGTCCAGCGTTTTCTTGTCTTTATCATCGGACTCCCCCTCATCACCGGGATTGTCCTGTTTCTCGATTACCGCAGCCACCTGGCGGTAAATATCCTGGTGATTCTGTTCAGCGCCCTGGGGGCCGTGGAATTCGCCGCTATCCTTGGGAAAAAGGGCCTGGTCATCCACCCGGTGGAGGCGCTGATCCTGGGGATTCTGGGCCCCCTCTTCCTTACCCTGAACAGCAGTTTCGGCCTGGAAAGTCCGGCCCTCCCCCTGGTCTACATCCTGGGGGCCTTCTGGCTCCTCGTATCCCGGGTCTTCTGTCCCGCAGAGAAACTTGCGGCCTATACGACCAGAACCGCCGCGGGCTTTTCCGTGATGATCTACCCGGGGCTGTTCGTGTCCTGGATAGTACGGATGACCCTGTTCCCCGGCGCGGGAAAGGTGATCCTGGCCTTCCTCCTGATGGTCTTTGCCAACGATTCGGCGGCCTGGGCCGTGGGAATGCTCTTTGGCCGGAGATCCCGGGGCATTATCAGCGCCAGTCCCAACAAAAGCATCCACGGTTTTGCCGGCGGCATTGCCGCATCAATCCTTATCGGTGCAGGGGCGGATATTTTTCTTAACGATGTGTTTGTATCAAGCCGCCTGCCCCGGATCGCCGCGGGAATTCTTACCGGTTTCTGCACCGCCGTCGCCGCATCCCTGGGGGATCTGGCAGAATCCGCGTTAAAACGCAGCTCCGGCATCAAGGATTCGGGGAACCTTATCCCCGGCAGAGGCGGGGTGCTGGATACCATCGATTCCATTTCCCTGGCGGCGCCGGTGTTTTACCTGCTTTACCAGTTCTTGTACCTCTAGGGGGAATCGTGAAAAAAAGGCTGGCGATTCTGGGGGCCACCGGCTCCATCGGCCAAGCCGCGCTGGATGTGGTCCGCGCCGATCCTGAAGATTTTGAAGTTGTTTTGCTCTCCGCCCACAGTAGGGGCGCCGCGCTGGAACGGCTGGGAACCGAATTTCCCCGGGCCCTTCTCGTCCTTGGCGGGGAGGAAATGGCGGTCCCACAGAACGGCGGCCTTCGCCGGGGCCGGGAAGCCCTCCTGGCCGCCATTGAAGAGGCCGGCGCGGATATTACGCTGAACGGCATTGCCGGCGCCGCGGGACTGCTCCCTTCCCTGGCGGCCCTCCGTTCCCGCTCTTCCCTGGCCCTGGCAAACAAGGAGACGGTGGTTTTGGCCTACCCCCTGGTCAAGGCCCTGGCGGACGAGCGGGGGGTTCCCATTATCCCGGTAGATTCTGAACATGCGGCGGTTTTCAGGCTGCTGGAAGCCCACGGCCGGCGCCAGGTTCGGGAGATCATCCTTACCGCCTCCGGGGGGCCCTTCCGCGGCCACAGCCTCCGGCAGCTTGAGAAGGTTACGGTCCGGGAAGCCTTGGCCCACCCCACCTGGAACATGGGCCCCAAGATTACCGTGGATTCCGCCACTATGGCAAACAAGGGCCTGGAACTTATCGAGGCGGTACGACTCTTCGACATGGAACCCCAGCAGGTCAAGGTCGTCATTCATCCCCAAAGCGTGGTACACTCCCTTATTCGTATGGCCGACGGGGCCCTCTACGCCCAGTTGTCCCGGCCGGATATGCGGCTTCCCATCCGGGAGGCCCTCTACTGGCCGGAACTTTCCCCGTTCCCCTTCGGGGATCTGGACCTGCCGGGGCTCCGCCTGGACTTTGAAGAACCCGACGGAGAACGTTTTCCCATGCTGCCCCTGGCTGCCGAAACGGCCCGCCGGGGGGGGCTGTATCCCTGCGCCTACAACGCCGCCAATGAGGAGGCGGTAGACGCTTTCTTTCACGGTCGCGCCGGTTTCCTTGATATACCCGCGATAGTTCATTATGTTTTGGATCAGGACTGGGGGGGGGAGCTTAACCTGGAATCAATCACGGAAGCGGACAGAAGATCCCGTAGAATCGCCGCCTCCCGGATAGGTGGATAGTATGTTGTGGAAAATATTACTTGGCTTTGCCGGACTGGGAATCGTGGTTTTCGTCCACGAACTGGGGCATTTTCTTGCCGCCCGGCTGGTCGGCATTGATGTAGAGGCCTTCTCCATCGGCTGGGGAAAACCTGTTTTGAAGAAAACGGTCCGGGGCACCGAGTACCGGCTCGGCCTGTTCCCGCTGGGCGGTTACTGCAAGATGAAGGGGGAAAATGAATTTCAGGAGGCCTGGGAAAAGAAACAGGCTTCTATCACCCCATCTCCGGGCAGTTTTTTCGGCGTCGGTCCCTTTCGCCGTATTCTGGTTTCATTCGCCGGCCCCTTCTTCAACTTGGTCTTCGCGGTGCTGGTCTTCGCCGTCATCTGGGGCATGGGTTTTGAAGTAGACACCCTTGAAAACCGGATCATCCTTGCCTCCGACATGAGCCCCGGTGAAAGCTACCCTGCGGACGGGGCGGGGCTCAGGACCGGCGACAGGATTCTGGCGATCAACGGCAACGAAACCCCTTACTACCACGATGTTCGGGAGGGCATTTCGATAAATCCCGGCAAGAACCTTTCCCTGGTGGTGGACCGGGAAGGGGAACATCTTGATATTTCGATAATGCCCGAACTGGACAAACAGACGGGGGCCGGAAAAATCGGGGTCTACTTCTGGACCGATCCGGTGCTGGACAGCGTTACCGGTCCGGCCGCCGCCGCGGGGCTTCAAAGCGGGGACCGGATTCTCCGGGTAAACGGCGAGGATCTTCCCCATACCCTGGCTCTGGCGAAAATTATGGAGGGACAACCCCAGGAATTGAAGCTGGACTACGAGCGAAACGGCCTGCAGGGGGAAATTACGCTGATCCCCGCCTATACCGAGACCGGGGCGGAACTTGGTTTAAGTTACCGCAGTCTCAGGTACCGGGCGCCGCCCCTTTCCCTTCCCGGGGCCCTGTCCCGGGGAATCGGTGAAACCTGGAAGACCCTGGTGGTATCCCTGGAAAGTCTGGTCCTGCTCTTTAAGGGGATCGATCTAACCCAGGCCGTATCCGGCCCCCTGCGAATCACCTATATGACCGGCGATATTGCCGCCGCAGGTTTTTCGGAGAGTATCGGCGCCGGTTTCAGCTCCCTGGCCAATTTCCTTGCCCTTATCTCCATCGCCCTCTGTGTAATGAATCTGCTTCCCCTGCCGGTACTGGACGGCGGGGCCATCGTTCTTTATCTGATCGAGGCGATCAAACGGAAACCCCTCCATCCCCGGACCATAAGCGCCTTCCAGGCGGTAGGGGTGGTACTCATCTTTGGGCTTTTGATCTTTGCCGTCTTTGGTGATATTCTGTACCTGGTTCGCCACTGATGAAACAGAAAATCCTCCGCCTTGCGGCGCTGCTTTTTGCCCTGTGTACTGTTCCGGGCGGGACCCATGCCCAGGAAGCGGAGGATCTCCGGGAAAACCGGCTGTGGGTATTTCAGGACATTGTCCCCGGTTCCCACCGGGGAAGGGTAAACTGCCTGCAATACGACGGAGAGCGAATCTTAAGCGCCGGCGAAGACGGTTTTCTGGAAATTTGGGATCAGAGACAGGCGGTTTTACGCTTTCAGCTCAGCAGCCTTCCCATTTCCGCTATGGTTGTCCGGCCGGGGAAAACCCAGATCGCCTGTATAGAAACCGATGATCTGGGCCAATACCGTATTTCCGCCTGGGACTACGGGACCCTTACCAACCTTTTTACCCTGCGTTTCCGGGATCCGGTACAGGGCATCAGTTATTCCGCAGGGGGAAGCTACTTAATCATCTCCCGTTTCGGCAGCACGGGCATTGTCCTGGCGGACAGCGAAACCGGGGAACTGCTCCTCGATTCCCGGAATATTTCCGGGGAATTCCCGCTGTCCACCAGTCTCGCCGCCATAGGCCGCACTGAACGGATCCTGTTGACCTACTCCCCTGCGGGGCTGCTTTCCTACTGGGAACTGAGGGCCGGGGACGGCGAAATACATCTTGCCCCCTCCCTCGACGCTTCATCCGTTCCCCTGAATTTCAGCGTTCCCTCCAACATCAATTCTCCGGTCCTCTTTGGAAACAACCGGTTTTTTGCGGGCTTCGACAGGGAAGGACTGGTAATTCTGAGGGCCGATACGGGCGCCGAACTGGTAAGGGACAGTTCCATCACTCAGGGAAAACTGATCGGCCTGGGGGGTGATCTGTACTGCCTGGTGATACGGGACAGCGCCGGCAGAAGAACTTCCGGTGGGGAGGGGATTATCCGGATCAGGATGAACAATGCCGACCGTGTTGAGCGGCGGGAATATTTCCCCATTCCCACCACCATGACCGTCAACACCCTGCTGCCCTTTTCCGGCGGGGCCGGGACTTCCGCTGATCTCCGGATCGTCCTTGGTACCGCGGAGGGGGAGCTGCTGACGGCGGATCCGCGGTCTTCGCTGTCCATTGCCCGGAAACTGACGACAAGGGCACAGACGCAGATTCCAAAAATCGCTGTAGGGGAAAAAACCATCGCCTTCCTGGCCGGGGAAGACCTTCTGGGCTACATTCCGCTGGACTTTTTAGGACTGGAGGAGAGAGACGGTCTGAACATGGAGATTCCGGGGCCCTATACCCGGATGAACGCCGCGGGGAATATCCTGATCCCGGATAGTTCCGGCACAGCAGAAACCGGGGAAACGGCGGATCGTTTCCTGTTCTGGCAGGATGAATCTCCCCTCCCCCTTCCGGTGATCCGTTCCCCATCCGGAGAGGATCTGGTTCTTTCGAACCTGGGGGGAAGCGCCCGAATCCAGGGGAACCGGTCTTCCGGCCCGGGAACTTCTTCACGCTTCCCCCTCCTTTCCGTATCGGTACTGGGAGACCGGGGGCTGTTTCTTGATACGCGGGGGAATATCACGGTACTGTCCCTGACAAACGGCGAAGGGCTTTACGCCGAGTCCTTTACCGGCGCCATGGACGCCGCCTTTATCGATCAGGACAGTGTCATTCTGGGACGCAGCGCCCCCTTTTCCCAGGGGACCAGATCCCCCTTTCTCAAGATCGATATAAAAACCGGCGAAACCGTTCCCATCCCCTACCCCGCGGCGGTGGGGGTCCAGGTATACCGGGGCGCTACCGGCAGGATCTACGGGGTAACGGTGGAGAATACCGAAAACAGCCTGCAGACATCCATCATCAGCCTGGACACCCGGGAGGGCATCTCTTCAGCACGGCTTGTGGAGTACAACGGAGAAGATACGCGCCTCAGCATTGCGGAGGCCGACGGATTTCCTGCCTCCAACATAGGGGGAGAGGCCGGCATCTATGCCCCCTGGGGCGCCGTCAAAATGGAACGGGGGCCGGGTCTGCCCCTGCAGATTGGCGGCGGGGATCTGTATTTCGTTGTTCTTGATTCGGAGGGCTGCATCTCCTGGCACGATCCGCGGACCGGGGAGATTCTGGCCGTATTCCGCCTCTATGAAGATCAGTGGGTTCTGAAGACCGCCTGGGGCTCTCCCCGCTGGGGCAGGGTTATTCACTGACCGGCGTACCCGCTGACAGCATATTCACCGGCAGCGTACTGGCAACCAGTGTATTCGCCGACCGGCGTAGCGCCGATGCGCCTAATCGTGGCTGGGATTCTTCCGGACCTTCTCTATCGCCGCGCTGACGGCGGTTTTGATGCTTTCGCGGTACGCGTCATCGCTCATGGCCTGAGCCGTGTACAGGGTGCCCAGGATGGAAAAACGGTACAAGGGTTTTACCGAGTTCAGGGCAATGGCGGCCATGTCCACCACACAATCATTGCAGGTGCAGATCTCCGCATCACAGGATTCCAGTTGCTGCCCCAATTCATTGAGCACCAGGTTCTCCGCCTCATTTTTTAACAGGTCAAAATCGTAATTGTCTATAAAAGCCATGTCACCTTCCCATAATACTTAATATTATTCCCGAAGAGGATCCGGCTGCCCGGCGCAAGGGCGATTTCAGGTATCCCGGGTCCAGGATTCAAATTTCGCGTATTGTGACTTAAAGGTCAAATTCACCGTTCCCACGGGCCCGTTCCGCTGTTTGGACAGGATCAGACTGGTCTTGCTCCCGTCTTCACTGACAGTCTCATTTGGCTTTTTGTTGGATTCCCGATCCCGGTGGAGAAACATCACCACATCGGCATCCTGTTCGATGGAACCCGAATCCCGAATCAGGGAAAGGTTGGGCCGCTCCTTTTCCGCCTCCCGGTTCAACTGGCAGAGTACCACAATGGGTATCTCCAGTTCCCTGGCCAGGCTCTTAAGGGAGCGGGAAATCTCCGACATCTGCTCGAACCGGGGGACATTGTACTGTTCGGAACTTATGAGCCCAAGGTAGTCAATAAACATGATCTCCACCTTCTCCTGGGCCCTGATCCGCCGGGCCTGGGCCCGGAGATCCATAAGCTTCATGTTGGGCATATCGACAATGTACAGGGGAGCTTCGTAAATATTCTCCGCGGCGTTCAGGATGCCGTTAAATTCCGACGACTTCAAAAAACCGGAACGCAGGGAACTGGCGTTGATCCGGGCCTCCATGGCAAGGAGCCGCTGCATCAGGGCAATGGCGGGCATTTCCAGCGTAAAAAAGGCGGAAGGTATTTTGTTCCTGACGGAGATGTTGGCCGCCATAGTCAGAGCCAGGGCGGTTTTTCCCATGGAGGGCCGGGCGCCGATGATGATAAACTCGGCAGGGTGGAAACCGGAGGTCAGCTTATCCAATTCCCCAAAACCCGAGGGAATACCCGTGTATTCCCTGCTGGACTTGGTAAGTTTTTCGATGATCCCGATGGTTTCGTGGACAACTTCCTTGGCGCTCTGATAGCGGATGGTATTACGGTTATCGCTTAACTCGAAGATCCGCTGCTGGGTTTCTTCCAGGATGATTCGGGATTCCAGGGTTTCATCAAAAACCTTGGAGCTTAGCTCCCCGGAGACCCGCAGCAGGGCCCGGCGCAGGGAATAGGCCTGGACGGTCTGGGCATAGTAGGCGATATTACCGCTGGAGGGTACTATCGTGGTCAGGGAGGACACATAAGCGGCCCCCCCGGCCTGATCCAGTTTCCCGCCCTGCCTCAGTTCCCCGGTAACCGTAAGAATATCTGCGGTTACCCCCTTGTTAAAGAGCCCCAGGATGGCCCCGTACACCAGATTGTTGGCATTGGAATAGAAGTCCCCGGGCCGCAGATATTCAATCGCGGTGGCAATTGCATCACCGTCCATGAGCATGGCGCCCAGGGCTGCCCGCTCCGCCTCGTCATCGTGGGGGGGCACATTTCCGGCCATTGTTACGCCGGACTCCCCGCCTCTCCGGAAGTTTCAGCGGTATCCGCCGCAGGTATCTCTGAAGGAGCCGCAGGACTTTCCATGGCCGCCGGGGGAACAGCTTCCGGGGCCGCCGCTTCCGCCGCAGCCTCCGTTGGGGCGGCATTTTCTACCGCGGCAGCATTTTCCGTTGGGGCGGCGCTTTCCGCTGCGGTAGCATTTTCCGCTATGGCAGGATTTGCCGCCGCAGCTTCGGCGGGCCCGGCTTCTCCGGGGCGCCGGCGGCGGCCCCGGGCGGCGGGGGAATTCTCCGGCGCCTTTTCAACCTGGCCCTGAACCGTAACCCCCAATTCGGCAACGGCGCTCTCGTAGAGGTGTACCGTAACCTTGTATTTACCCACACTCTTAAAACTATTGCCCTGCAGTTCGATCCGCTTCCGCTCGATCTGAAAGCCCTGACGGGCCAGTTCGTCCACGACGGTCTGACTGGTCACGGAGCCGAAGAGTCTTCCGTTAGCGCCCGCGGGCATGGTAAGCAGGAGTTCCAGCGATTCGATCCGTTCCTTGAGTCCCCTGGCGGCATCGCGTTTTTCTGTTTTTCGCGCTTCAATTTCTTCCCTGCGGGAATCGAAAAGCCTTATCGTACTTTCGTTGTAGGGAAGCGCAATCCCCCGGGGGAACAGGTAGTTCCGGGCGTAACCCTTGGCCACATCCTTTACATCCCCCTCCTCACCCAGAGTAGAGAGATCTTTGTTCAAAATAACCTTCATATCAAGCTCCCAAACCGAAAACCCGCGGTTTCCGGTTTCCGAAGAACCCCTTGCGGTTCTTCGTATGTGAAGATAGGGCCGCACAAACGGCCCGTTACAGGCACGGAACGATCCGTTACGCCGTCGGAGTAGACGGCGGCCTGTTGCGGACAACCCTAAAGGGCGCCCAATGTTCCGCGATACCCAGGAGCATCAGAAGCCCCAGGGCCACCACGTTAATTCCCGGACTAAACGCCACCAGGACAATCCCGATGTTCAAAAGCAGCCGCCCCGCAGGACGGCGGCTCACAAAGAACCGTACGATTCCCCAACCCTGGGCCAGGTACATCAGGGTGCAGAGGGTAAAACCATTCCAAGCCACCGTCTCCGGCAGGGAAAGGCCCAGAATCCGAAAAGCCAGAATCCCCCCCAGGAACAGCGAAAACACCCAGACAAGGCCGGCGGGAACATGGAAGGCCATGAGGGAAGTATCTCCCACCCGGCCGCCCCGCCATCGGCGTATCAGGGCCGCAAGCCCCAGGGAAAGCTGCCGGTTGATGAAAAAAACCAGCATAAAGGCCCCCAAGGATCCACCCCGGGCCTGGACCATGTTAAAGACCTGCATGATCCGCTCCGGGCTTAGCTCCTGTTCCAGCAGGGAATACCGGACGGCATCGGCCTCGGCGGAAGCCACAAACATGGACGAAAGCAGTTCCGCCTGGGAACGCATCATGGAGACGAGCCCCGCATCCTCCGACATAAGACCCATCCCCGCCAGGGCTCCCACTAAGGCGCCCGCAATAAGCCGGTAGGCCGCCCTGATCCGGAAGATCCCCGGACCCGTCAGGGGAGGCGCGACAAGCCAGGTAAAGGCCCCCAGCATAAGGAAAAAATACCCCAGACCGGGAAGGGACAGGGCAAAATCCCGGCCCACAAACAGGGACAGCCCCAAGGTACAAAGCGTGTTGAAGAGGGCCGCCAGAAACGCCCCCATCCAGGCCGTCCTCCGTCCAAAGAAACAGCCCAGAAAGCCCAGCGGCGCCATGAAAAGGATGCTCAGAAGGCCGCTCTGCATCAAAAAAACGCTGGTCAGCGCGCCCAGCAGACCGGGAAGCCAGCGTCCTTCCCCCTCACGGGGCAACGCAGGAAGAAGCTCCGCCGGCGGCAAAGTCCCTTCTCCGGCAGAATCCTCCCCTTTCCGGGATGCCGGAGGGTCGAATTGGTCCCCGCTCAATTATTCGGCAACAAAGGGAAGCAGGGCGATGGACCGGGCCTGTTTTATGGCAAGGGCCAGGGCCCGCTGGTGCTTGGCGCAGGTACCGGTTATGCGCCGGGGAAGGATCTTCCCCCGCTCGGTTATAAACCGCCGCAGCACATCCGATTCCTTGTAGTTGATCTTAAGTTTTTGAACGCAGAACTTGCAGACCTTCTTTTTGAAGTAAACCTTCCCCTTGCCGCGGCCGCGATCTTCCCCATCCCGGCCATCCATTTGGTTATCCCCGCCCCGGTCCTGCCGGGGGGGCCGATCTTCCATATATTTTTCGTCGGACATACACTACTCCTCTGATTATGATCCGGTCAGCACAAAACCCTGACCGGTAAACTGCAGGACGAAGGACCTTTATGCGCGAGGCGCAGCAAAGTCCTAGAAGGGAATATCATCGGCAAAACCGTCATCGGAAGTCCGGGGCGGGGGAGCTTCCTGCCCCCCGGAAGCCTGATCGCCCCCCGGACTATAAGCGCCCTGGCCGCCTTGATTATAGCCCTGGTTGTAAGCCGGGGCGCCCTGACCCGAACCGTAAGAGCCCTGGCCCGAACCGTAGGCGCCTTGCCCGCCGGAATATCCCCCGCCGTGGGAAGCCCCGTTGCCGGGACTTCCGCCGCCGCCCCCCAAAAGCTGGAGGTTATTGGCGACAATTTCCACACGGGACCGGTTTTGACCGTCCTGCTGCCAGCGATCCTGCCGCAGTTCACCCTCTATACCCACCATCTTACCCTTTAACAGGTACTGATTCAGGGCTTCCCCCTGCCGGCCCCAGAGAACGATGTCAAAAAAACTGGCCTCGTCCTCCCATTGGTCGCCATTTTTACGGCGGCGGTTTACGGCAATGGAGAATTTGCACACTGCCTGCCCGCCGGAGGTGTACTTGAGTTCCGCATCACGGGTCAAACGACCGATCAGAACCACATGATTCAAATCTACCATGACAAGCCCAACCCCGCCGCGCCGGAGCGGCCGGCAAACATGAAACGACGTTTCATGATTATTCCTCCAATCTTACAAAGAGGTATTTAAGGATGTTGGCGTTTAGCTTAAAGATCCGATCAAGCACGGCGATCTTGGCAGGATCCGCCTTCAGGGTAAAAAGTACATACTTACCCCGTCTTCTTTTTTTGATCTCATAGGCCAGATCCCGATCCCCGGTTTCATCGGTTTTCTCGATCTCCGCCCCATTGGCGGCCAGGTCGCTCAACAAGAGTTCCCGGCCCGCCCTGTGCTGGTCCTCTTCCAAGGGGAAGATTACCGTTAATTCATAACGGCGCATGGACCCTCCTTACGGACAAGTTTTCCCCGCCTACGGCAGGGCACCTTGACCCGCCAAAGACGGGCAAAGAGGTAAAAAGACCATAACAAAAAAAAACCTTTCCGTCAACGATCTCCGATAGGCTGTGGCTGGGGAGTGTCAGGGCCGGGCTATGCCCACAGGAAAACGCTTGTAGAGTCTGCCTCCGCTACCTATGATACGCTGTGCCGGGGGAGTGTAAGGGCGGGGCATAGCCTCCGGGAAAGCGCTTGTAGAGTCTGCCTCCGCTATCTACGATACGCTACTGCAGAGAATTCCAAATGTTTTCCCGGAGGCTATGCCCCGCCCTTACACTCCCCCGCCGCAACAATCATGGAAAAGATCAGCAGTTTTCTGCAAACGTAAGCGTGTTTCCCCGGGGGCTCTGCCCCGCCGCCGCCCTACCTAAGCTCTTCTGGTTCAACCGGCCCTTATACCAAGACAAACGGCGCCTGTCCTGCTCCGCGAGGGGGAAGAAATGTCTGTGGGCAGGCGATACATGGGATCCCGGAAGTAAAGAAAGCCTATTTGATGCGGGGATCCTTATACAAAAGTAAATGCCGGTGCCCTGGGGGACCGGTGTTACTATAAGCTTGCGAAGATTTTTTAAGAATCTGGGGCGGAATGCGCCCGAAGGGCGGCGGCAGGGATGGCCGGCATGGAGGCCGGTGTGAATAGATTTCCCAGGTTTTTGCGAAGCAAAAACCTGAAGGCGAAAAACGGCAGGGATGCCGGTTGCCGGCGCCGCCGGACCGGCACGGAGGCCGGCTGTAATACATCCATAAGTTTTTGCGAAGCAAAAACTTACAGCTCAAAAAATGGCACGGAGGCCATTTTTTGAGCAGCGCAAGGGATAGAAGCGGAAATACCGCAGACCCCCCCAGCCATTAGCCGTCCTCTACCTCCTCCTCTGTAGAGACCCGCCTATAGGTGTACAGCGGGGCTGGGGAAGAGACCGGGGAAATATTTGGAATTCCCTGCCGGAGCGTATCGAAGATACGACGTATCGCAGATACGACGTATCGGAGATACGAAGTATCGGAGATAGCGGAGGCAGACTCTACAAGCATTTTCCCGGGATTTTTCCCAGCCCCGGTATACACATATGGGATGGGTCGAGGAATTGAAGCGGATAGCCCGGTCCGGCGCCCGCGAAGCGGGCGGCGGATGCGCCCAAAAAACAAAACAATCCTATGTGTTTATCCCTATGCTTATCGCCGGTATTACCGATAATTAGGATCAGATATGAATAAACGTATTAACCTGCAAGATAATATTTTCGTCCTGAGCAGCCGGCTCAAGGTACTACGGGACACCCTGATC
>JAISFT010000233.1 GCA_031263435.1 Treponema sp.
GTCTTTTCCAGGACCACCCCTTCGGATTCCGCCACCTGGCGGATGGGTTTGGAAACCGCATCGGTGATCACCTCGTCGATCTGGTAGCAGATGGCGCTTACATAGGCCGTGCAGTACCAGGTTTCCAATTCTTTGATCGAAAGACTCTTGGGGTCCTGGGCCGCCCGGCGGGCAAGCTCATTGTCCGGGGTGGTAAGGGCGCTGACCTCCACCCGGCTTACCAGGCCCGGACGGCCGCCCAATTCCTGGGCCGCGCCAAGGGGAGCGTAGATCTCCTGGTCCTCGTCCCCTCCGGCGTTGAAGATCCCCGCCACAACAAAATCCCTCTGACGGCCGCCGGATCGGATCGTGATAGTGTCCCCCAGGTTGATATGGTAACGGGCCGCGGCCGTCCTCCCCACCATGACCTGGTCCTCATCGGCGCCGTTCAGCCAGCGGCCCTGCACATCCCACCAGCTTTTCATGTTCCGTATCCCCGTATCCAGGGCTTCCCCGGTGGGCAGTTCCAGATGATGGTCAAACCAGGTTCCCACCAGTTTGATCTCCGCCTCCGCAGGAACCGGCGCCGATGGCGTCGCCGATGGCGTTGCCACCGGCGTTGAGGAAAGCGCCGTACCGGCGGGGGGAACCAGATTCACCCTCAGGTTAAGGTAGGGGGTAAAATCCACGATGTTAAAGGCCCAAAAAATAGTTTTGATATTTCCCAGTTCATCTTCATTCAGGTACTTGTCCGATACCCCGGAACCTTCGCTGACCCCGTAGAGATCGTCCAGCAGGGAAGCCCCCCGGGGCAGCACGTTGATGTTTGCGCCGTAGGTTTTCAGTTCCTGGTTTACCTTGTCCCCCACGTCAAGCATCACATTCAACATGGCAGTAGCCAGGGAGGACCCCAGGGCAATGGTAAAGGCAACCATCAGCATCTTTTTCCACTGCCTGAACAGGGCGCCCCTGATCATTCTCCAAAACATACACGCCCCCTCTGCAGCGTTATCTATTTAAATCTGGTCCGTTCGTTTTCCAGATCTTCCGTATCGATTATCATGTTCCCGCTCCGCAGACTGTAAGCCAAGGGCACGGGATTGCAGCCCCCCTTAAAACCGATGGTAGAAATATTCATCACCACATCGCAGAGCCGGCAGATTACCTCGTTCTTTCGCTCGTAATAACCCGTGGGGCCGCAGATGTCGCAGGCATCAAGCCCCACCCCGTAGGCTACCGCATTTTTCTTAATCACAATAAAACGTACCTCAGTCCCGTCCGATGCGGAATACACAAAACGGTGAAGGTGGCCATCTTCCACCCGGGTAATGGGAATAAGGATTTCCGCCCCTGCCAGGGTCATGGGTTCCGCGGGGGAAAGCACAACCCCCCGGGCCATATAACTTTTGGCAAAGGTAAGAAGAAAAACCGAAAGGGCAAAGCCCGCGGCCACGGTCAGGCACATGCGCCGGTTTATACGCCGGGAAACCCGGAGTTTCCGCCGTTCCGCGGGGTTATTACCGGGGGGCAGGGGTTTAAAACTTTTTATAAAGACCACAAGGGGCAGCAACAGCCCAAGAACCATGAAACCATAGAGAAAAACAACGTTATTATTAACAACCGCAACAATAAGCCTGAAGAGCCAGCGTATCATGGGAATCATACGCCGGGCCAGCAGGAATTGCACAATGACAACCGCCTGGTTGAACATATTAACCACAAGGGCGGTGGTAAGGATCAGCTTGAAAAAAAGTTCCGGTATTACCCTGCCGGTTTTGTAAAGGGCGAATCCGGTAAGAAAGACCGCCGCCAGGCCCCCGCTAAAGCCGATAAGCTTGAAAAGAAAATCGGTGCTGAATACGCTTTCCCCGGCCAGGACAAATTCCGTGGGGTAAAGAAAAATAGTGGGCAGGGCATAGAACAGCAAAGCCCCCAGAAGAAGCGCATGTATATAATCGGGAATAGCTTCTGCCAGGGTGGGCCGTTTTTTGACAAAGGGCAGTTTCCGCAGGGGATTGTGCAGCACTCCCCACAAAAAAAGAACGTAAAGAACACCGAACACAATGGCAAAAGACAGAATCCACAGATTAAAAAAGCCCCGGTTGATCAGGGCAGTGGTGCGGCGCAATACCGCAAGGACAAGGGCCGCCCCCGTACCGGCGGCGCAGCCCCAAAGGGCGCGCATCCTCCGTTTCCGGAAAACTTCCCACGCGCCGCGCTCCTCCCCGCGGTTAAGCGCGGCGAACAGCAGGGCCGTGAGTATTCCGGTTATCAGTAAATTCTCAACTACCTGTACAAGATATCTAAGCATGTTTCTCTGGTTTTCAAGAAGGGCGGAAGCAGGCTCCCGCCCTTCAAAACTCACCTCTTACCAGGCCGGACCAGCATAGATAAAATCCCACTCCGCCACAAGCGGGGAGCCCCAGAACCTTCCGGGAACTCCCGTAGCTTGGTCCACATGGAGGACGTAGCCCTGGAATTCAGGGTTCTGGATAAGGAAACGCACCGTGTATTCCCCGGGACCGCCGGCTCCGGGGAGCTTGACGTTGGCGCCGTAATGGGGGCCATCGCTGGCGTTCATGGGCATAAAAGTGCCTTCAACGCTTTCGTTGGTAGCTTTCTTGACAATGACATACTGTACGGTAAGGTTGGGAACAAAATCCCCCACCCCGTAGCCAAGATCATTTTCGGCGGCGGAAATATCCGCTTCCATGTGCATGTCCGACTGGGACGCGGGGAGCCCCGCGGAGGCCGGAATCATATCCACAGGCTGAAAATAAACGCCCGCCACATTGAGGGGCCCCAGTTCAAAGTCGTCCCCCAGGGGGAATTCTTCAAAACCGGCTTCCTCGCCGGGGGCCACTGTGCTGGCAGGCCGGCTTCCCTGACGCTGTCCACCGGCAAAGGCAAGACCAGCGCAGGCGACAATCAAAAGAAGTACCATCAGTTTTCTGATTTTCATGTACGTCTCCTTATAGTTTTTTCCCAGGTCACAAGACCGGGTTAATACCACAACAAGCAGGACCAAA
>JAISFT010000246.1 GCA_031263435.1 Treponema sp.
GGGCTGGAGGCAGGGGGGAGACGAGCCAGCTTTGCTGGCGATCCCCCCTAATATATGCTGAGGTATTTTCCATGTCTAAAGCGGTATACTTTTTGTTATAAAAGCCTGTTGAACAGGGCAAGGTGAAGCGGCCCCGCTGTATACAAGCCGTTTGGTTCTACCGGTTTTTATGCCAAAACACACTATGCTTATCGCCGGTATTACCGATAATTAGGATCAGATATGAATAAACGTATTAACCTGCAAGATAATATTTTCGTCCTGAGCAGCCGGCTCAAGGTACTACGGGACACCCTGATCCTGGATACCGATCCGGCGATTTTTATGGAAAAAACCATAGAAGATACGGATTTTATCGACCAGGTCCTGGAAACTCTGCTGGAACACCTGCGGACCCACAACCGCATCTTCGAGCGGGACGAGGCTTTGGATTATCTTTCCGGCCTTGAATGGGATTTTTCCCGGTTTTTGGGTGAATTTTCTGCCGGCAGCGGGAGTATAAGCGCCGCTTCATATCCGGTACTGCTGGAACGAATCCAGATACTGCGGAACCGCAGCGCCGGGCGGCTCAAGGAAATCAACGAAAACCGGCGGACCGCCACCTCTGCCTCCGAAGAAAACACCGTAAGTTCCGATGAACTTAACGAACTTCTCAAAGATTTTTAGGCTTTCCGGCCTTTCCCACAGGGTTCTATGAGGATTTCTGGGGGTACGCTGAGGGGGCGCACCGTAAAGATTCCCCCGGGGACCATCAGACCCAGCATGGACCGGATGCGCGAATCGGTCTTTGCCGCCCTGGGAGATCTATCGGGGGCCTCTTTCCTGGATATGTTCAGCGGCACGGGGATCATTGCCCTGGAAGCGGCTTCCCGGGGGGCCCTCTACATCGATGCGGTGGAAAAGGATCCCCGGAAACGGGATACACTGATAGGCAATGTATCCATTTCCCCTGTCCGTATCCACTGTCATTGTATGGCTGCGGAGCTTTACATAAAACGGGCAAAACGGAATTTCGATTATATCTTCTGCGATCCACCCTTCCCCTACCGTTTCAAATGGGAGCTGATACGGGATATCGCCGCCTCCGCGCTGGTCCGGGAGGGCACCCTGATCCTGCTGCAGCGTCCCCGTGAAGATTTTTTCGACGGGGATCTTAATTTCATTCGAAAGTTAAGTCCCCGGGAATTCGGCCGCTCGGTGGTGGAATTTCTTCAGATACAGGGGGACGGTGAAACAGGCATGGGGGAATCATGACATTGTGGTATTATTTTTTTGACAATACCGGGTTATGGTGTTATTATTAAGAATCGATAGTGGTATATTGGATGGATTATAAAAAAACATTCGAAAAATTCGAAGACGGAAATTACCTTATAAAAACCACAGCGGCCCCCAAACTGGACGGCGCCCTGAAGGTCTCCCTGAACCGAAAAGGAAATGTCCTTCTTAACCAGGGTGATATTGAGGGGGCCCGGCGTATATTTATGACCACCGGTTATTCCGACGGCCTGTGCCGGGTTGGGGATCTTTACCGGTCCCGGGGCCGGATTCTGGATGCCCTTAAGATGTACTGGATCGCCCCGGATCATACCAAATCGGAAACAATTATCATACAACTTTCGGAAATAATCAGAAAACTTATGAATGAAGGAGAGGATGGTCCCGATGACTGAGATGAACGAAGCAGACCAGCTTCATGATGAAGAGTTTCAGGAAGGTCCCCAGGGCCTTTCGGCAAAGACGCCGGAGGGCGCCGAAATTTCCGACCTTTCCAAACAGGGATACCAACTGCTCAAAGAGAATAGAATTACTGAGGCCATGGATCGCTTTAACCGGATACTGGAAGTGGACGATGACAACAACTATGCCCTGGTTGGTATGGGGGACGCCGCCCGTAAACGGGGGGGGTTCCGGGAGGCGGTAGACTACTATCAGCGCTGCCTGACCCACCATCCGGGGAATAACTACGCCCTCTTCGGCCTGGCGGACTGTTACAAGGCCCTGAACCAATTCCACAAGGCCATAGAAATATGGGAACAGTACCTGCTTCACGACGATACCAATATTACGGTCCTTACCCGGGTGGCAGACGCCTACCGGAAAGTCCGGGATTTCAAACATTCCAAGGCGGTGTACCTTAAGGTGCTGGAAATGGAGGAGCGGAATCCCTATGCCATCATCGGTCTGGGCCATCTGCATTACGATTTTAAGGAATACCGGGACGCCCTGTTTTACTGGGAAAAGATGTTTGAATCCAACCGGGAAGGGGTGGATATCCGGGTACTTACCTCCATTGGAAACTGCCACCGGAAGCTCAAAAGCTTTGAAGAGGGCATTGTCTACTTCGAAATGGCCCTGCAGCGGGAACCGTTTAATTTCTATGCCCTTTTCGGCATGGCCGACTGTTACCGGGGCATGAACCAGCAGGACCGTTCCCTGAGCTACTGGAACCGTATCCTGGAGCAGGACCCCCGCAACAAGGTGATTCTGACCCGGGCGGGGGACGCCTACCGGCACATGGAAAACTATGAAAAGGCGGTGGAGTACTACCAGCGGGCCCTGAACATCGAATTTGATACCTACGCGGTCCTCGGCCTGGCGGTAGTGGCCAAGGCCCAGGGCCGTTATGCCGAGGCTCTGGAATCCCTGGGCCGGCTGATCCAGCAGGATCCCAAGAACTACCGGCTCTACCTGGAACTGGCGGACTGCTACCTGAGACGGGGGGACAAGCACCGGGCCCGGGAAACTCTGGAGAGTTTTCAACATCTGGGAATCCGCAGCCAGGCGATTACGGAGATGCTGGAAAAAATCAAAGACTAGCAGCCTGTTATGTATGAAGCGCAGCAAATTCCCGAGGATACGCGGACGCCGGTGCGGAGCCTGAGCGGTTTCTCCGTGGATGAACTGATCTCCCTGCTCTCACCCCTTCCCCCCTACAAGTGCCGGGAGCTGTTCAAATGGATATCCCGGGGCGCCTGCTGTTTTGATGACATGACCAGTCTGGGAAAACAGGAAAGGGAGGAGCTTTCCCGCGGTTTTGTCCTGCGCTCCACCGGCCGGGGCAAAGAACTGGCGGACCCGGACGGGACCCTTAAGCTGCAGATAAGGCTCCACGATGGGGCCCTGACGGAAGCGGTACTCCTGACGGACAGGGGGGGCCGCAGTACTGCCTGCATATCCAGTCAGGCGGGTTGTCCGGTGGGCTGTGTGTTCTGTAAGACCGGCTCCCTGGGATTCCGCCGGAATCTGGAGGCCGGGGAAATGGTGGAGCAGTTCCTCCATATCAGGGAGGCGGGGGCCCGTTTGGGAAGGGAAGTTACCCACCTGGTGATCATGGGCATGGGGGAACCCCTGCTTAACCTGGGGGAACTGCGCCGGGCCGTCGGGATCATCACCGATTCCCGGGGCCTGGGGCTTTCCAAACGGCGGATCACCGCATCTACCAGCGGCATCGTCGGGGGTATCCGGGAACTGGCGGATTGCGGCCCCCCCCTGCGGCTGGCCTTTTCCCTGACCAGCGCCAGGGAAGCCTTGAGGAACGCCCTTGTCCCCAGCGGCGGGGCCAATCCCCTTCCCCGGATTAAGGAAGCCCTTGGCTATTACCAGAAAAAGACGGGGCAGCGGATCACCCTGGAGGCGGTGCTGCTGGGGGGGCTCAATACCGGGGCGGAAGAGGCGGCGGCTTTCTGCGCCTTTGCCCGGGGCCTGGATGTCGTGGTGAATCTGATCCCCTGGAACCCTGTGGGGGGGCTCAGTTTCCGCGGCCGCGCCCTCCGGGAACCGGCCCCCGCCGAAACCGAAGCCTTTGCCCGGCTGCTGGAACAGGGCGGCCTTAAGACAACCCGCCGTTTCCGCCGGGGCCGGGGCATCTCGGGGGCCTGCGGACAGTTGGGAAGCCTTGATCCGTGTTGACACTGAAAAGGCTTTCGGCCTAGAATCGTCCAGGAACGGTAATACCCCTTTCAAAGGATCTGTTCGTACCGCTTGATCTAAAGCGAGAGTGGTGAAATTGGTAGACACGCCAGATTTAGGATCTGGTGCCTTTGGCGTGGGGGTTCAAGTCCCTTCTCTCGCAGAACAGGACAAATCTAATCGGAATACGGGAGGCCGGTTTTCAATTTTTTTCAAGGGAAAACCTGGCAAAGATTCCGTTTCCATACCCGGAGAGGACATTGTGACCATAAACAAAGAGATAAGCCGCCTGGAGCATTCAAGCATCAAACTGACCCTTACTGTGGCAAAGGACGATGTCCGGTCCCAGTACGAGGAGATTCTGGGCAACTACAGCAAGAACCTGCAACTGCCCGGTTTTAGGCGGGGCAAGGTACCCCGGGATGTGGTGATACGGAAACTGGGGGAGGGTCTTAAGGCGGAAACGCTGGCGGCTCTTATTGAAAAGTCGGCGGCGGAGTTTTTTGAAGATAAGAATCTTCCCCGGGGGGAGCGGCCCCTGCCCTATTCCACCCCTCAACTGCAGGGCGAACCGGCGCTGGATCTGGACAACGAGCTGAGTTACTCCATGATCTACGACGTGCTTCCCGAAGTAAAGATCGGCGCCTGGAAGGGGCGGGAGGCCGAAGTTCCGGAGGTGGAACTGAGCGATGACGACATAAACCGGGAATTGGAGGCGGTCCGGGAACGGAACGCCATTGTCCTGGACCGGGACGACAGTGCGGAGGCGGAAAAGGACAATGTTGTTACGGTTGATTACAGCGAAATCGGAGATAATGGAGAAATAGTTGCCGGATCGGAACGGCAGGATTTTGTATTTACCCTTGGAAGGGGCGGGAACATCTACAGGTTCGATGACGAGATTCTGGGGATGAAAAAAAATGAAACCCGGGAGCTGGTAAAAACCTATCCCCCGGAGGAAAGCGACAGCACGCTGGCCGGGAAAACCATCAAAATCCGGGTAACGCTTAAGGCATTGAAGGAGCGCAGGCTTCCCGAACTGGACGACGATCTGGCCCAGGATGTGGACGAAAAGTACCACAACCTTGAGGATCTGAAGAACAGTATCCGGGAATCCCTTAACCGGAACCTGGAAAACCGGCTTCGGGACCTCAAGATCAGCAAAATTCTGGAACAGATTGTTGCCGATACCCCTGCGGATATTCCCCTGTCCATGATCCGTATAGAACTTGATTCCCGGTGGCGCAGCCTGAGCCGCCGTTTTAATGCGACTCCGGATCAGGTAAAAACGATCATGGGGGGGGGCAGCGGGCAGAGCCCGGAAGATATCGAGAACGGCTGGCGTCCCGAGGCTGTCAAGGCTATTCATTCCCGGCTTATTGTGGAAACCCTGATGGAAGAACTTAAGCTGGAAGCCGGCGATGAAGAAATAAAAAAAGAAATAGCGGACATTGCCGCCGCGGGAAACGGCACGGTGGAAGAAATAGAAAAATATTACGAAGAAGAACACATGCGGGAATACCTCCGGGAGAACATAAAGGAGCGGAAGCTCTTTGACATCCTGCTGGCGGAAAACACCATTAAACCGGGAAAGAGGGAGAATTATCTGGACCTTATGTCCAATAATGGTTAAATTTAATCTATGAATGAAAAAATGAACACTATGGTTCCCTGGGTCATCGAGCAGAGCGGGGCCGGGGAACGATCCTACGATATTTATTCCCGGCTTCTCAAAGACCGGATTGTGTTTCTGGATGGTGAAATAAACGATCTGACCGCCGACCTGGTGGTGGCCCAACTGCTTTTCCTGGACGGCCAGGATACGGATAAGGACATTAACCTGTACATCAACTCTCCCGGCGGTTCGGTTACGGCGGGGCTGGCGATATACGATACGATGCAGTACGTAAAAAGCGATGTGCAGACTATCTGCCTGGGTCAGGCCGCCAGCATGGCCGC